>CAYNEU010000604.1:0-6564 GCA_964396275.1 uncultured archaeon
GACAGAAAATTCAAAAGGGCACCAGACCTTACAGTTTTCCTCATTTGTGCATTTGTACATCAAATCAATGAAAGCCTTGTTTTCTTTTTTCATTGGATCTATCTTGCCAGTCGTTAAATAATATCCAATTTTAGCTTTATAAGCAGGACTCATTGTTTCAGTTAGGGATGCTTGTAGAGTTCCGCAATCAAACCTACACAAATTTGGACAAAGCATGCATTTAATTAGATTCTCTACATCAGCTTTATATTCTCCTTCTGGAAAAAAGTTCTCTTTTTTTTGTCTAAAATTTTTCATAATCGTTGATCTGGTCACTCTATCAGCTTTTTGAATGAGCGGTAAAATCCAACTATACTTTTTTAATGTTTCTTCTACACCCATCACTAGTCACCTCCTTTCCAGGTATTTGTGTAAATTTTGCCCGGATTTAGAATATTGTTTGGATCAAGTAATTTTTTTATTTCTTTTAATGTATTCATAGAATTACCCCATTCACTTTCCATCCAATGAGATCTATTAATTCCTATACCATGATGGTGTGCAATTGATCCACCAGCATCTAAAACAGCTTTAATTATGGTATCCCAGCATTCTTGGTAATATTCAAGATCTGTTTGTTCTTTTGCAGGAACTCCACCAAAGGTGAAATAAATTCCTACACCATTTGGATAAAAATGTGAAACATGAGCTGAAATCATTATAAATCCATGTAGTTTTTTCATTGATTTTAAAACAGAATGATAGATATCTGATGCTTTATCCCATAGAGAAGCAACTTCAATAGTATCAAATACTATTTTATATGGAGGCATAGCTGAAGTTTCTGTTACTATAAATCTAGTCTCAAACCAGTGTTCTACTGGTTTTACACCACAATCCACGCCTAAATGCTCTAAAGATTTTTCTCTAGTGATTGATTCTTCTAAATCAACGAGCTTTGAATTCCCTTCGCAAACAAATACAACCATAACCTTATCCTTTGCTTCATCTATATCTGGAAAATGTCTCATCGTCTCAAATTGGTCATAAATTCGCACTACTGCGGGGTAAATTTGTTCTCTTAATATTTGCCTTATAGCCTCAAAAGAGTCTTCAATTGAAGGAAAAGTATATGAGATTAAAGTTCTTTTCGTAGGATACGGCCATATCTTTAAAGTTGCTTTAGTAACTATTCCAAGAGTACCCTCTCCTCCTATAAATAATTTATCAAGTTGAGGTCCAGTTGCAGCTCTTGGGACGGTTTTAAAGTTAATAATTTCACCTTGAGGTAAAATAACCTCCATTCCTAATATTATATCTTCAATTTTTCCATATTTAGTACTAAATTGACCAGCAGCACGGTGTGCAATCCATCCGCCTAAAGAAGAAATATAGAGAGATTGGGGTATATGCCCTGTTGTATATCCTTTATCATTTAAATATCGTTCTAGATTCATTCCATTAATACCAGTTTGGGCGGTAACTGTCAAATTTTCATCATTTATTTCAAGAATTTTATTGAATTTCTTCATATCAATAATAATTCCCCCCTGAACAGGTATTGCTCCCCCAACAACTCCAGATCCTTCTCCATAAGGTATAACTGGAATTTTCTCTTGATTTGCAAACTTTATAATTTCACTAATCTGTTCCACAGTTTCCGGCCATGTTATAAAATCCGGCAGTCCAGCAATTTGACCTTGGAGTGTCCAGTTGAATGCGATTAGTGATGTATCCTTTGTATATGCTAAAATATCAATGCTGTTTATTGAAACATTGTTATCTCCTACAATTTCTTTTAATTTCAATTCTATGTTCTGTTTATCTTTAATTTCACAGTGATTTTCTTTATAAATTAATTCAAAATCTTTAAAATCCATAAATATCAGTAGTTTATTTTATTATCTTATTAAAATGTTTAAGATTAATTTATAATTTTAGTCAATATATTAATGAATATTAAATTCCTTAAAAGAAGATGGCATTATGAAGATTTGGGTTAATAAATTGTCTCTCCCGTAATTTTATCTACTTTTAAATGTCTAAATTTTGCTTTTTCCCTAATTGTTTCCTTACTAGTTGAAATTGTTTCATAAATCTCCTGTGGAAATAAATATTTTGCTAAGTGTTTTATCATTTCTTTCGTTTCAATACAATTATACAACTTCAAACTTTCAAGTGAGTAAAATAATTCACTAACTAAATCATAATTCGTATCTGTTGAAAAATCAAGAAGTTCTAAATTTCTATAAATTCGAGATACTATATTTTCTAAGAGATTAAAATCTTTAAGTTTGTCAAGGGAATTGCTCATGTAGTGACAAAAGAGAACGTAATAAGTAGCCTCTGATGAAACAAATCCATCTCGAAATTGCTTTATTCCCTCTGGTGATATTCTTAATTCGATTTCTTCTCTAATTGCTTTAAATTTTTGTTCTAGTCTGCTGATACCTAAATACTGATACAATTTTAAGATTACAACTAATTGAGATGTTTCTAAATTCTTTAAATAATTAGGTTCAAAAAATTTAGAATCTGATTTAATGATCTTATTTATTTGTTCAAAATTTAGATATATTTTCATTAATTCTGTTGATTTAAGATAATAATAAGCGCCATCTGTAGCTTCTATAAGAGGAGATTCATACCTATCTGTTGCGTCTTCAAATAAATTTAATAAAAAATCTACAATCTTTTTATCATGAAGATTAACATTAAGTTGCTTAGAAAGATATATTCCACAAAAATAAATATCTGGATTTTTAAGTGTTACTAAAGGAACATCTACTAACCACTCGTCTACATTTTCTTCTAAATATGTTTTTATGTGAGAGAAGTCAAAGACTTTTTGAAGATGGAAGAAATGAATAATTCTGTAGATTAAATATAAAATTTGGAGCTTAAACTCGGGCTCTTGAAGATCTTCTAAACCTTCAATTTTCTGTCTATTATTTTGGAATTTATCTATAATTTTTTCTTGAATTTGAACATATTTTGTTAAATTTTCTCTCTTTTCAGATGATCTCTCAATTAAATTTTTCAAGTTCCTTAGTTCCATAATAAATTCAATAGTTAGAAACCCTTCAGATTTCAATTTTAGCATTAAAGGAGCAACTTTAATATCTATTAGATAGTCAACAATTTTCTCTAAAAAGATTTCATAAATTATTGGCGCAAGTTTTTCTTCATATAATTCTAATATCGAAGTTATTTTTTCTCTTTCTTTTTCCCCTAATTCTAAAAATGGATCTAAAAACTCTTTTTCTATTTCAAATTCTTCAAATCCAATATCAATAAATAGTTGTATAAGAAACTTTGTAAGTTCTTCTAATTTTTGGTTGATATTACTCTTAGTTATAAGACTTTCTTCGAAATAACTATTGATTTTATCCCGAAAATATTGATCTATGTTATTATAAAAAAGATCAATCTCTTTAAAATATAAATCTAAGATGTTAAATAGTCCTTGTAAAATCATTTTAGGGAATGTTAAAACGCTATCAGAGTTTTAACATAATATATTATTAATTTATAAAGAATTTGAGTAAATTAATATTTTTCTTTTTTTAAATAAGTTGATACTTATTGCTAATAGACGAAAAACCCGAAAGATTTGGTATATTTATAAATTTCTTTCCTTATGTTTTATTTTTGTTGTTTATTCTTAAGGCATTTTTAGACTATGATTTTACTAGACAAGATTTTGATACAACTCGGAAAATCTCCCACCTCAGCCAGCTTTTTTAGCAAAGGGAAGGCTAAATTATAGTGAAGCAGATTTGTATCATAACCGTTCTCAGCCCATGCTTGAAGATTGGAACAATGAACCATAAATTCAGTCTCTGGAGTTATTTCACGAGTATCTATACCTAATTCCTCGTGCAGTTGAAAGTATTTATCCATTAAACGGTCGATTGAGATTAAATCTTGTACATCGTCAAGTTTCATTACAGGCACATTAATAGCGATACCTTTACATGTCATAAATTCTTCGCCTTTTACTAAAATATTGATATTCCCGTCCTTAAGCGTAAGGCTAATAGAGTTGTTGATTTTGAATAAGTTCTTAATTGTCATGTTGAGATCCTTTATAATTAGACATAATTTTAGTATATTTAAATAAGTACACTGTTAGATTTCTTAGTTATAGAAATATTTTTTTAAAAATATAAATTTGTGATAAGTAAAAATAAAGTGAAATATATAAATAATAAAGTGAAGTTTAATTACTTCATTTTATACTATTTTAAAGATATCAGTTAATAAATAAAGAATTATTGAATTAAAAGTGAATAAAAATGACTGTTATGTTCGGAACGTCAGGCATCCGCAGAATTTTTCAAAATTATAGTGAATCAGATCTTATGTTTACACCTCAAATGGCTTTAGATGTAGGCCTTTCATTAGGAACTTATTTAAAAGGTAAAGGCACAATCATTATTGGAAAAGATATTAGAACTTCTGCTTTACCTATAGAATATGCCTTAATTTCTGGCTTAGTGAGTACAGGGTGTAACGTAAAAACCTTAGGTATAGTTACAACCCCTACTTTAGCAATGTCACAAAAATTTTTAAATGCTGATTGTGGTGTTATGATTACTGCGTCTCATAATACACCAGAATACATCGGTTTAAAAATTTGGAATCCTTCTGGAATGGGATACATTCCTGAACAAGAAGAAGAAATTGAAAGGATTTACAATGATAAAAAATTTATAGGTATTAATTGGGACGAAGTAGGAAAAGTCACACATGTTGAGGATATTAACGACATCCACATTCAAGATATTAATAACCGGATCAAGTTTGATGGAAGTTCATTAAATGTTATAGTTGATCCGGGAAATGGTGCTGGATGTGATATAGTCCCAAAATTGTTAAGCACTTACAATATAAAAATTATGACTATTAATGCACAAATGGATGGTAAATTTCCTGGACGTAATTCGGAACCAAGCAAAAAAAATTTAATCCAACTTTCTAAATTTTTAAAATCTTCAGAGACAAAAGATATTGGAATAGCCCTTGATGGTGATGCTGATAGAGTTATCTTTTTAGATGAAGATGGAGAAATAATTGATCCAATTCGTCTTCTAGCTTTAATGGCAGTTGATTATTTAAATCGATATAAAATTAAAATCCCTAAGGAGAACATGAAAATATCTACTGCTATAAATTCATCAAGTCTATTGGAAGATGCTTTAAACCCTCTTGGATGTGAAGTTATTTATACAGAAGTGGGAGATATCAAAGTTGCACAAGCATTAAAAGAAAAAGGAGGATTTTTGGGAGGAGAAACTTCTGGTACATACATATGGCCTAGAACACATCTTGGACCTGATTCAATAGTCACAATAGCTAAAGTGTTAAGAATGATCGTTGAATCTGGAAAAACTTTACGAGAATTATTAAAAGAGATTCCAATTTATCCATATTATAGCACAAACTTTCAATTAAAAAAGGACATACCATTTACAGAGGAGATAAATAAAAAAATCATTGATGAAATGAAAGAAGTTTTAGATTCTGAAGGAAAACAAATAAAAAACATCAACAAAATGGATGGTGTAAGGTTTGATTATAATGATGGATGGATTTTGATCAGGCGTTCAGGAACAAGTCCTTATTTAAGACTTTCTGGGGAATCAAGTGTAAGTCTTGACGCTTCGAAAGCATTGAACGAACTGGCTCAAGAAAGAATGAAAAAATTAGATTTAATATAAAAATTTTTAACCAAACGTATTTTTTATTCTAAAATATTAACTGCTATCCCTTTTTGTTCTAATATATTTTTATTAGTTAAAAGTCCTCGACCCGCAATTTTATCAATTATATAAATTAAATTTCCTCCATTTTCCGAGTAAATTTGTCCATAAGAAATGGGGATCTCAGGTGTTGGATCGTTTAATAATGAATTAGTAATTGCTTCAGTTTTACGTTCTCCATTAGCTAATAAAATTATTTCCCTTGCTTTATAAACTAGCTCAACGCCTATACTGACCGCATACCCGGGTGAGTCCTCTTTTGAAGAGAAATGTCCGTCTATCACAGCATTTTCTAATGTATTATCATCAAGTCTTACTAATAAAACACTACTCCCTTTAAATGGAATCCCCGATTCATGGAAAGCGACATGACCACGACCTCCAACACCTATTATTTGTAAATCAATTCCACCAGCTTTGGATATTTTTTGAGCATACCCTTTTAATATAGTTTTTCTTATCCATTCCAAATAATCTGAACGTGGATTCTCTTTAATAACAATTGATTTACCCGCTTCAGTACCCAATTCTTTCCAGTCTTCTGGATGAGCTTCAAGTTCTTTTATTAATTCTTTCTGGTCAATCAAACATCCATAAGGTACAGACGTCTCGATAAATTTTTTATCAAGGAGACCAAAAAATTCTTGAATCATAAAAAAACAATAACTCTCCGGATGCAATGTTCTTTGTTGAGAGTTCTCACCAGGAAGACCGACGTATTCATCAAGATTAAAACTACGAATTCGAGTGCTATCAATTTCACCAGAATTAAAAGATTTTGCTAAATATTTATAAAGACCTGTTGGTGAATTTCCCGTAG
>CAYNEU010000605.1:0-1707 GCA_964396275.1 uncultured archaeon
AGATTCCCGAGAAATAACGACCCCAGCGGCATGAGTAGAAGCATGACGAGCCACGCCTTCTAATTGTTGAGCCATATCAATAATATCCTGAGCGTCAGAATTCTCTTCGTGTAATTGCCTAAGTTCTGGAACAATACTTAGTGCTTTTTTAATTGTTATATTGGGCGGAAGAAGTTTTGAAATTTGATCACCTAAAGCATATGGATAACCTAATGCCCTTGTAACATCTCGCACAGCTAAACGAGACTTCATTATTCCAAAAGTAATAATCTGAGCAACATGATCCTGTCCATATTTTTTAGTAATATAATTTATTAAATCTGCTCTTCTATTATCAGCAATATCTATATCTATATCCGGCGGCTGAATTCTTTCTGGATTTAAAAAACGCTCAAAATAAAGCCCATGCTCTAATGGATCAACAGCTGTAATGCCTAAAACATACGCAATCAAGCTTCCAGCTGCAGATCCTCTCGTATTAGTCAATATTCCTTCCTTTTTAGTAAAACGAATAAAATCTTCAATAATTAAAAAATAATCGGCAAAACCAGTCTTCTTAATAACGCCTAATTCATAATCAAATCTCTCTTTAGCTTCTTTGTTTTTTAAAGAATATATCTTTTTAAACCTTTCTAAAGATAACCTCTTTAAATACTGGAAAGAATCTTCTTTTTTAGCAGCAGTAAAATGCGGCAAAATAACTTCTCCAATATCTAATTCTAAATTACATCGACTAACTATTTTTTTAATATTCTTAAATAATTCAGGGTGCTTTGGAAAGTCTTTTGTAATTTCTTCTGGCGACTTAAAATATAATTCCGTTTCTTTCATGCTCAAACGATCTTCATTTCCAATATCAGTTCCGGTTTGAATTGCTAAAAGAACATCTTGAGCTTCTTTATCTTCCTTTTTTATATAGTGAAGATCGGCAGTTACAATTGCTGGAATATTTAATTCTTTAGAAATTTTTAGTAATCCATCATTAATTTTCTTTTGATCTAGTAATTCTGGATGATGTTGTAATTCTAAATAAAAATTATCTTTTCCAAAAATTTTCTGATATTCTTTAGCCAATACTAATGCATTTTTAAAATCTCCTGATAAAAGCGCTGAGGAAATTTCTCCTTTTGCACATGCCGAAAGCGCAATTAATCCGTCGCTATGTTTTTTTAAAACTTCCTTGTCTATACGAGGCTTATAATAAAAACCATCTAGTTCTGCAATAGTAACTAGTTTTAATAAATTATGATAACCTGTTTTATTCTTAGCCAAAAGCACAAGATGATATAATTTAGAATCTACTTTTGGTGTTTTATCAGATAAAGAACGTGGAGCCAAATAAACTTCGCAACCAATTATTGGCTTAATTCCCATTTTCTTAGCAAGAGAATAAAATTCTATTGCTCCATACATTACCCCATGATCAGTCAAAGCCAAGGCATCAAGACCCATCTTCTTTGCCTGCTCTAAAAGCTGCTCTGGACGAGCCAAGCCATCTAATAAGGAATAGTGGCTATGGACATGAAGATGGGTAAAATACATAATGTATAAATCAAATAATTAAAACTAAAAGCATTTTATCACAGGAAGCCAAAAAGACAAAACATGAATTTACAAACAGAAAAATATTATTGGAAAAAAGGCTATAAAATAATCGTCGGATTAGACGAGGTTGGAAGAGGACCACTTTGTGGTCCAGTAACAACC
>CAYNEU010000606.1:0-2921 GCA_964396275.1 uncultured archaeon
TTTTCTCTGGTAGTTTTTCTAAATCTGCTAATACACCGTTTCGTGATAATAATAATATTTCTGAACTTCTCAGAGTTGATTTTAACATTCGAGGAAATATTGGTTTTAATGGACAATTAAACTCTTTCCCTTTAATATGAATTTCTGAGTCCCACCAATTGGATTTATATTCATCAATTATTAAAGATAAATCAAACTCATGATGTCCAAGACACTGAGCTTCTGGAGTATTTATACTTGGACCAGCATCATTTCTTCTAGAATCTATATTATGTCTTGAAAGCCATTCAATTCAGCGAAGAAGTGTTACTGCTATTTTAATTGTTCCATCTTCATCCATAATTGCTTCATATTCTGGTAATCCTCGATTCAAAACTGCAAAGCATTTTAACTTATCATTTACTAGAATAAAATCCTTTTGATGGTTTGTTTTAGAAGGTTTTTGTGCCCAATGTCTCCCATTGGGTAACAAAATATCTCTAGGAACAACATAAAAATGACCATCACAGAAAACCTTATCTGTTGTAATTTTGGAGGGAAAAAGTACTCTCATTCGGTGATCTTTACTATTATTTTCCAAATCTATTTTAAAATCAATACGATTAATGCCTTTATACAAAGAAATATAGAGATTAATAATATTATTAATAATTTTATCTTCTCTTTGTAGGCGATCTAATGTTAATGACACAGGTAATTTTATAATCATTTTGATTTTTATTGTCTTTTGAGAAGGACCATTTAGAAAAGGTGTAATTTCCAATATCTCAGCATCCTTGGTAGTAAATTTTTTGTCCATTTGTTTACGTGTGGGACCTGAAAAATCATATTCATCTCCCCAATCACCCACATCCTCAAATTGACATACATTTTCAAACCAAACAGCACTTTTTTTATTATAGATATTGATTTGTCCTTTCTTTTTTACCTCTACCTTACAAAATTCATTTTAAATTAAATTTTCTCCCAAATTAAAATCTATTTTCTCATTTTTATTTTTTTTAGGTTCCTCTTCGAGTAAAATATGATACACTTTATAACCACATGCTGGAACATCCGCAATAAATGAGAATTGAAACGTAATATCATTTTCTGTAGAAAACCTGGGTTTCTTTGGAACATAATGTCCTTGATATTCAATTTCCTCCTCAAATGAATCTATTATCTTAAAATTTTTAGGAAATCCATTCTGAATTTTTTTCATACTTGAAATTCCATTAAAAATTACAATATCTCTTCGCTTCCAAGGTAATGGATTAAATACAATTAAAGCAATTCTATTTTTTACTTGATTTTTAAGTTTAATTAGATCTGAAAGATATTGAAATGAGAGATTGAATACTTCCTTTCCTATTTGTTCAGCCCAATCAAACCGAGTTATCATTTCCTTATGAACCTGATCAATACTACAACCACAAATCGAATCATGAGGATGATTTTTAATTAACCACTTTAATCCGATCCTTATATAAGAGTCTGGGTAAGAAAATCTCTGATATTTATCTAGAAACCACGTAATTGCTGAAATTGGTTCAGCATATTTCTCGAATAAATATTCAATTTTTGAATTTCTTTGTTTTATCCACATTCTAGCAGAAAATACCCCTGATATAAGATTTGAATATTTTGCACCTCTAAGTTCTCCTTGAAAAGATTTTAACTTTGGTTCTATTGAAAGAACTTTATTAATGTAGTATTCAAAATCATTCTGTTCTAATAATACATCGGGATATAGTTGATTCCATTGTTTAACTATCTCGGCAATTTTTGGATTTGCCTCATAATGATCTGAACCATTATTGAGTAATACTATTGGTGTTCCAGTATAATTTTCTAAATCAGTAACAACTCTCTTAATCTTTTCAAGTGCATTTCTATAGATTCCATGTTCTAAAGAAATATCTAAAAAGGCTAATGATCCATAGCCTCTAATTAGATGAATACCCAAAACCGATGCCGCTTTTCCTGGAGCGTCCCAATGAAATTCCATATCTAATTGATTTTCAGTAAATTCATTACCAAAACCTCTTTCAAATATAATAGATGAATGATCAAATCCATAAGCAATTTGTGGTAATTGAGCTATATGACCAAATGGATCAGGAATATAAAGCACATTCATTATCCTTCCGAATCCTCTAGCAATCTGATGTCCAATCATAAGGTTTCTAATTAATGATTCACCATTAACTAAAAATTCATCCGGGAGTACATACATGGGACCAATAGAGATCCTTCCTTGCTGGACATATTCTTTGATTTCTTCTGCCCTTTCAGGCCTTACTTCTAAATAATCTTCAATGGGTATAATTTGGCCATCGAGTGTAAAATTTTTATAATCTGGATCAGTTTTTAGAATATTCAATAATTTATCCATCATAATTACAAGTTTGGCACGAAATTCTTGGAATGTGAGATACCATTCTCTATCCCAATGTGTTTCTGGGACGATTATTATATTATTAGCTTTCATCTCATATACCCTGTAATTAAAAATTCTAATTGATTTTGTTAAAGATTTGTTCAATTTAAACTAATTGAATATTGTTAAAAAGTAGGAATCTTTAATATTCCACCCATATAGGTCCAGCGTAAGACATTCTTCCATTTTCTCCTACAACACGGATCAAATAAAAATCATAACCATTTGTATTTAAAGTGCTAGGATCAATCGGATTATCACTGAATTGATTTATATAGTAATTATTTCCTCTTTTGATACAACTATTTTCGTATGAAGTCCCTGTAATAGGATCACTATCAATTATAGAGAAATTGACTATCGGTGTAGATATTTTTTCAGTGTGCCATAACTTCCCGTTTTTAATAATTTCAATTTCTGCATTCCAATTCGGAATCCAATTTGGTGTGACTGAAGCGGCTTTAGATTTTTGTGCAACTGGAGCCCCATCTTGAGCCAG
>CAYNEU010000607.1:0-2244 GCA_964396275.1 uncultured archaeon
GCAAATGGGAAAAATCTCTTGAAAGAAATTTACGGAAGTTTAGATTTTTTAGATTCCTATAATCCGCTAACAAATCTTAAATGGAATGATAAAGATAAAATTTGGTTAAATCAAAAACTTTTTACTGAAAAGTTTGAAAAAATTTATCCAGACCTTTTCTCTATTTTAAAAAAAGAAGAAAATCAAATTAAGAAAAACTAATTTTTTTTTAGTTTAGTTTAAAAAAGTTACTAAAGAATATTATTAATATGCCAGGTGTTGGAGAAGGTTATCCGATTATGTAAAGTCCTTTGGGACCTTTACATTCTATTTATTTTTTTCCTATCTAAAAATTAAAACCTCTCTAATAAATATAGCTAATGTTTAATCATCTATTTGATAAATAAATTAGGGTTTATAGTAAGTATTGATAAATTCAGAAAAATAATTGATATCGAAGTTAAGGAAATAACCATAATGATTAATGCTTCCATTGGTAAAAATGGAGAGAGAAATGTCCCGAGTGGTAAAAACGTAATACTTGCTATATTAGATGATAATGACATAATCCAATACCGCAAATTCTCATTTTTTCCCGTTCTTGATATCTGTAGAAATATATTTGTATATAATACAACAAATAAACCACCTAAAAGATTAATAAGACAATATGTAAATAACAGTAGTAAAACATTTGGTGAGAGTAGTAAAACTAAAGTAAATAAGTATATAAAGGTAAAATAACCAATAATTTGTAATAATTTTTTGTTTTGAAGTGTGAATAGTTTTTCCTTGAAATCTATTACATGTAATAACTTCTTAGCTAAATAAAAACCCGTTATATTAAAAATGATAAAAATAACATAAAAATCCGAATATAATGAAAATCCTTCTTCCCCAAATCGGGAAAACATGTAGGAACTAAAAGGATAGGCGATTAATTTATCACTCCATAAGCAGAAATAAGCTAAAAATATAAAAACTACGGTAAAAATTGAAAAATATTTCATATTATTTTGATTTTTAAAGGCTCTTGGAATATATTCTCGATTTGGGTCCTGTAAAGAGGTTTTTCTCATAAAAATGAATATTAATAATAGCGGGGAAGTTATTAACCATCCTACTATAAAGAAAATATTCCAAAATTCTATAGAATCAATATTTTTGACATAAACTTTAAAAAGAAGTGAAGGAAGTAAGATTCCTATAGATGAACAAGTATTGATTAGAATAATGATATTTCTTTCACTTTTTTTATCAGAAGTCTCTAAAAGTGTTTTTGACATTCCCGCTCTAATTACTGTTTGACTAACTAAATATAGAACTAAGAAAATAGCATAACTAAGAAGAGAATGATTATTTAAAATAAATAATAAAAAGCTTGAAGATGAGAGAAAACAAAAGCAAATAATTATCGTTTTCTTATATTTTGAATATTTATCAAAAAAAAAGCCAAATGCAGGGAACGAAAACAAAACCAGATAAGAAAAAACTTGAATTATGGATAAATTTGCTCTATTTACATTTAAAACGTCAAAATGAAATAAAGGGATATATATAATAACATAAGTTTGAATCAGACTAATGATGAAATAGACTAACGAGAAGGTTATATAATTTTTCTTTCTAGAGATTCTTTTTTTTTTAGTTTCAACAATATTTTTCCTACTTAATTTTTTCTCCAATTTTTTATGAGTGAGCATAAAAATTTGTTTTAGAATACCCTATTAAACTAATTGAAAAATTTTGGAGTTTAAAAAGATAATTTTAGAAAAACTATCATGAATTTATTCAAATGTCCTAACTGTAGATTATGTATAGATTTAGAAATTTCATTCAAAAATAAGCTATGTCCGATGTGTGGTAATCCTTTTAATCATATCAGAGATAAGAACCCCCTAAGTATTGAGAAAAAGTGTTAATCTTATAAATTTTTAAATAATGTTTTTTTAATTTCTATGTTAATTCCTAGTTGACATGAAATAGGATTAGATCTATTAAAGCTTTTATCTTTGAATGAATTTGAAGTTTGATAAAAAAGTGTTCTTTTTCTCCAATTTAGGTTTTATAATATAAATCATTATTTTCGAGAAAGTCAATAACACCCCCACAGATATAACAATAATTACATTTTGAATCTATTTCTACACTGGTTCTGCAAGACGGGCATATTATATAAATGCTATTATGAAGATACATGAAAAATAGTCTATAATTCTCTATTTAAATTCCTACATAATTTTCAAGGTCATAAAATTTAAACAT
>CAYNEU010000608.1:0-3178 GCA_964396275.1 uncultured archaeon
AGCATTTACAATTGCATCTGTCTTTATTTCTGTGATATCACCTTGAGTTAATCTAATTCGTGAGTTTTTTACTTTTAATTCTTTCACTTTCCACACTTAGTATTAATCCAATTAAAAATATGAACAAAAATAAAAAAGAATTCTTATTGTTCTTCACTACCTTTTTTAAAGATCTCATCTAATTTTGATCTATCTTCATCAGACATTTTACTCATCGCTTCCATATTCTGTCGCATCAAATCCATCATAATTTTCTGCGAAATTAATTGATTTAAAACGGGTAAAGCAATTCTCATCCGAGTTAGTTCATAGTGCATAATTTTAGCTGTTTCTCTCATTTCTGCTAATTCTTCTTTCGTCATTCCTTCTTCTCCTATCCCAGGGCAATCAGCATCAACTACTATGAAATTTTTTCCATCAAACTCTAAAGGATAAGTACGACAACTTAATGGACGGTTATCATATACTAAGCATTTTTTATCGTCTTTATTATATAAAGGGCATTTCACATCAAGTAGCTCTTCTATTGGTACGCCTCCAAATGGATCCTTACTACTTTTTTCCTCTTCACCTTCTTTTGGAGGAGGGGCTAAAGGTTTTAAAATTAAATCAATCCCTCCATCTGGTTTTTGATAGATATCTAAATATGGCATAAAGTTAGCTACAACACCATTTTTAGCCCACATTTCTAAATCCCACATGGTAATTGGCAATGGACCTCTCTCCGCACAACACGCATCGCAACGAGTGCATTTAAAAGTAAATTTTGCTTTAGGTTTCTCTTCAGTCCTTACTGTTTCAGCAGATTCTTCCTTTTCATTTTCTTTTACTTCTGAATTTTGACTATTTTTTTCTTCTTCTGACATTAAAATTCTACCATTTTTTATTTTGATATATTAATATATTAAATTGATATAAAAAGAAAGAATATAACTTAGAAAAAAAATTTTATTTTTATTTCAAATAAATGGGTATGAATTTTTAAGAAATTATAAACAATTTTTCCCTATCTAATAATCGTCCAAGATTAATCAATGCTGGTTCGATTCTAATTTCTTCACGAATGCCAGTAAAAACTATTTTACCTGTACTAAATATCAGAAAAACAGACTTTACAGGATTAAAAGAATTATATACCAAACCAGGAAAGACTTCCGGTTCATAAATAGCGTTTTTCAATACAGTCACTGCGAGATCTAAATTTATTTGTTTATAAAAGTCTGCAGTTCCTACAATATTCACGATTTCTGTATTAATTGAACTTTTTTTTATAGAAATCTTAAAGTTTTCATTAAGTTTCAATAATAATTGCTTTATCACTAAATTAATATGACTAAATAATTTTAAACCAGTTAGAATTAATTTTCCATTTCTAAAAATAATAGTTACACATTTTGGGTGTTTAAATCTTATAAAAAGTCCTGGAAAACGTTCTGGATTATACTCAGTGTTATTTAATTTTGTATCGATTTTTCTTAAAACAAGTTCTTTGCCTAAATTTAATGATATTTTAACAACAATATTTTGAACTGTATATGTCAGACTTTTGATTTCATCTTCTGGCTTTACTTCAAGAACCATTAATGGACTCCTAAATATTTCGTGCTCTACTATATTCCAATTAATTATTAAGAAGGCATTCTATTTAACTCTACTTTTTCAACTACATTTAAATGTATATGTTCAATTTATTTATTTCAGCTAATGTAGGACTTCTTTAAGAAAAAATTATTAATAATCGTTAAAAAAACATAAAAAATAATCCATTGGAACAATTTAATAAAATTTGATAACAAATGAAATTAGAAAGAATTAAGATTTAACCTTTCTAATAAAGATTTTTAATAAAGATTAATTTGATTTTTTATATTGACTTATTAAAACTATTTATCATGAAGCGATTGATTTTAAAAAAAATATATATCTGGTTACTGCTAACAATTAACTTATTATTTGCATTTATTATCGGTTTATCAATTCCATTGTTAGAATCTGCCAGCTATTTTAATTTTGGTTTTGTTATGATTCCATTATTAATAATTCTTAATTATATAATACTCGATAGGTTTCACTATTATCTAAAACATACAGATGAAGAAGAGGAAAATAAAGATGCAAAAATTTAAGCAATTAAGTAATTTTAAAAAACCTATCATTGAATATAATAACCGAAAATATATTTTCTCTATAAGATCCTTGATTATATTCGCTATTGGAGCACCTCTCTCCGCTTATCTTATATATCTATTTTTTGATCTTGAAATTAATTATTGGTTACATGAAATTGTTGTAAAACAAACAGTATATTTCTTAAACCTGTTTTTTAATATGAGTGCAAAAGCAGTATATGCTCCAAATGGGAAATATCATTGGTATTTCGAGATCCCAGGGAGGCCATCAATATACTTCGAAACATTTTGCACAGGGGTGCAAGCTATCGTTATATTTATCGGAATTATCGTCTTCACGCCCCATAGTCAGGATCCAGTCACAAAAGAGGATATTGTATGGCGAAAAACAAAAGCTCTTATCGTTTCATCAATAATCTTTTATGTTGTAAATATTATCCGAATGTTAATTCAAATTGAATTATATTACATAGGATATAATTGGGATGACATTCATGTATCAATAAGTGCAGCTTCTTCATTTATTGCAGCAATTATTGTCTTGCTGATGCATAAATGGATTCCAGAATTTATTTTATCAATAATTTATACCGGAACCCTTGTAAGTGAACCTATAAAGCTAAAAAGAAAGAAAAAAGTGAAAGAAATGGTAGAAAAAATGAACAGAGCTGATTTAAAAATAATGCGAAAAATTTTAAGGATGGATAAAAAAACTTATTTACGTGAAATTTCTACTTGGTCAGAAGGGTTTGGTTATATTATTGATGGAGATTACTTAAAAATTCCCAAGGAAAAAGTTCCAAATTTTATTGAATTATTAATGTTGGATAAACCTTTTAAGAAAGATACTTAGAATATAATAACTTTTTTTCACTAGAAAAATATAAAAATTAGTAGTTTTTGATTGAATTATGTTAGAGTTTGAATCTGAGCAAAAAATAATCCAAATAGGTAATAATAAATTAGATGGTCAACCGGGGGAAAATCCTAAAGTAATGATTGGAACTGTTTTTTATGCTAAACATGCTGCGTAATTGGAAGAAAAAACG
>CAYNEU010000609.1:0-3670 GCA_964396275.1 uncultured archaeon
TGAACTCCAAACAACTATCATTGGTCAAGTTGATAGTCTAGCTGCTGCAGCACAGTTAGTCATGGGTGAATCAGATGAGGGGATTCCAATTGTGTTAATAAGAGGATATAATTTTGAATTTAATGAGAAGACTACAATTAAATCTATTTTACGAAAGAAGGAAATTGATTTATTTAGAGAGCCTAAAAATGAAAAATTTCTAGAAATCCTTAAAAATCGAAGAAGCTACAAATTAGATTTTGCATCCAAGGATGTAGATGAAAAAGTTATTGAAGAATGCATTAAACTCGCGCGTTGGGCTCCAAGTGCCCATAATGGGCAATTTTGGAGGTATATTATATTACAGAAAAGTACGCTACGTGAAAGCCTGGTAGATAAAATGAATGAAAAATTAAGATATGATTTGCAGAAAGATGGAAATGGTGAAGAAGTCATTAAAGTGAAAATTGAAAAAACAAGAAATACATTTTTGAAGGCACCTTTTTTAATATTATTATGTTTAGATCAGAAAGAATTAGAAAAGTATGAAGATATTGAAAGAGCACATAATGAATTATTTTTAGGTGTACAGAGTATTAGCAGCTCAGCAACTTATCTACTCCTTGCCTTTGAAACAAAAAAATTAGCAGCGTGTTGGTATTGTGCTCCATTGTTTGCCAAAGAGATTATAAAAGAATCCTTGAAACTTCCTAAATCTTATATACCAATGGCATTTTTTACAGTAGGATATCCTCTTAAAGCTATAAAAGCTCCAAATCGCAAAAAATTGAAAGATATAATATATGAACCGAGTGTATTGGGTTAAAACTATGAGTGAAAATTATATTGTAATATTAGCAGGAGGTATTGGAGCTGCAAAATTAATTAAAGGATTAGCAAAAGTGGTCAAACCTGAAGTTCTTAAGATTATTGTAAATACTGGTGATGATATTGAATTGTTTGGTCTCAAAATTTGTCCTGATTTGGATATTATAACTTATACATTAGCAAATTTAGTGGATGAGGAAAAAGGATGGGGATTTGCATATGAAACTTTTAATTGTTTAACTTCTTTAAAGAAATATTATGATAAAGGATGGTTTAATGCGGGTGATAAAGATTTAGCTACACATATCTATCGGACGGACTTATTCAATCAAGGTTTTAATAAAGCAGAGATAACTAATTTGATATGTGAAAATTTAGGAGTTAAATCTCATGTTTTGCCTATGTGTAATGAATCTGTTGGAACATATATAACCACACCCTCAGGAACAATGCATTTCGAAGAGTTTTTCATTAAATATCGCTGTAAACCAGAAATTTTAAAAGTAGAAATTAAAGGAATTCAAGAAGCAGTACCAGTTAAGGGAATATTAAAATATATACAAAAAGCTAAAAAAGTCATCATCTGCCCCTCAAATCCTATTGTGTCAATAGGAACTATTCTACAAGTGAAAGGAATTAAGAAAACACTTACCCAAGTTAAGGATAAAGTTTTTGCAATAAGCCCAATCATAGAAGGGGCATCAGTCAAAGGTCCAGCAGATAAAATGATGAAAAGTATTGGTTTAGAGGTTTCATCTGTAGGTGTTGCTAGATTATATAAAGATTTTTTAGGCCATTTTATTATAGACAATAGAGATTGTGATTTAAAACCTAAAATTGAAAAATTAGGAATCAAGACTTACTTATACGATACAATAATGACTAATTTAAGAAAAAAGATTGAATTAGCTCAATTCGTAATAAATTTAAAAATTTAAAAAATCAATTGTATTTAAGTGGATTCAGTTGCAACCTCTTCAGCCTTTTCCTCTACTGGAGCTTCAAGTTCTTCTTTTTTAACATAGTCTCCAACAGATGTTAAAAGTTCTTTTATACGCCCTTCTTGTTGTAGTCGAATTATTAAATTCCTATGTTTGATAAATGAAATTAATTTAGAAATTACTGGAAAAAGCAACATGATTGGTCCTAGTAAAATTATGATAACTTCGGGAGAATACATTGCAACACTTTCAGTAATTGCCGGAGGTAATTGTAATACTGTTTTTAAAAACCAGTGGGGGTGTATAATAATGAAGCTTATAATTAGCAGTAGACCTACACGATAAATAAAGTTGATTATTGTAGATGTTGCTAAATTTCGAGCCTTAGGGGCTGATGATCTTGCAGTTAGTGCATCTCTTGCTTCAGAATCCTCTCGAAAAAGGCGATCTATATACCTCCCTAGACGTCTTGTTTTTGATGCAGCAGTAACTAATTTTTTTTCTTCTTCTTCTAATTTTTTCCTTTCTATCATTTCTTTTACATATGAAAACCGTTTACTCGTCTTTGCGAAAAATTTTCCGATAACTAATCCTTCTTTTTCTTCTGATTCTAATTCTTTGATTCTTTCTTTAGCTTCTTGCTTTATTTTATCAATATTAGCTGTAATAAAATATGATTCTCTTGAGAGAATTTTCAACTGAGCTTCGAGTCTATCACTTCTCTCTAAGGAGGGCTTTGTTACTGTATCAGTATAATTAATTTGGAACGCAAGTTCTAAATAAATATAAGAGATGATAGCGAATAAGATAACAGGATTAGCCATAAATGCAAAAAACTCATCGAGTGGTATTTCAGTCAAACTAGGGTCGACTGGGTTAACCATTTCATCTAAATAAGTAATGTGAAGATTGATTAAATTCAACATGTTTCTTAAACCTTCCACTATTAAAGGAACAATAATCATAAGGACTATTGATCCAATGGCAACAAGTGAATGCTTTGGATCATTTTTTAAAAATGCTCTAATTGCATATATAATTGAAATAAGGATTAGAATTTGAAAAATAAATAAATAGAGATCACTAAATAATACTTCAGTTTCGCCCATTATTAACCCAGGAATATGTTGTAATCCTAGATCTTGTAATTGGAATGTATCGTTACCTAATAGCTCCTGAATGTGCTCCAGATCAAATGAAAACCATGAAATTAAATATTTTTGAAAAAAACCTTGAATTAGAGAAAATATATATCTACTATAAAATCCTGCAAATACTGCACATGCGAAGGCTATAACCATACCCCCACCAAAAATTATATAAGAAAAAATATTGCGTATTGCCCCAAAAAAGGCTAATATAACTAATTGATTATCGGCAGTACTAACTATTTCATTGAAATCAAAAATTGATGTTAAAAAGATAATAAATAACCACAAAAATATTGCTAGATTGATAATTTTTAAAGTTAATAGATATCCACGAGCCATTTTTTAATACGCCTTCCCCTTTTTCTTTGCTTCCATATAATTACTTAAAACTTGATTCATCATATCATCAGGTCCACATGTTATTATACTTATTCCCAAATTTCGAAGTCCCTGCCTAATAGTTAGGATATGTTCCATCATTTCTTCACTAATAGCCTCTGCTAAAGCTTTATCTGTTGAAGATAAATCTATTTCATGAATTTCAAACCATGGACTAAACGGGTTAATTACTATAATTGTATGATTAAACGGAGCTAATTTTTTTATAGCTTGAGAAATATCTTTAGGATTCGCTTCTAAGTCAGAAATAACAAAAACCAAACTTCGCTTTTGAAAGCGTTTTGTAAAATGATCCATTGCCTCAACAAATTTACATTTCCCCTGTGGTTTTATTCTAGCAACAAAATCTAGGACTTGATAGAAGTGTTCTTC
>CAYNEU010000610.1:0-4527 GCA_964396275.1 uncultured archaeon
TACGGTTTAGCACTAATATCAAATGATTCAAATATTACCATCATCCATTTAAGTTAAGTCTCAGAATCGAAGAAAATTCTATAACTTTAAAGATATGAGAAGAAAATTTTACGGCATCTGAAGATTTGAGAATCAATCTGCTTGGGCGGCATAATATATTAACCATTTTGCCATAGCTTGAAAAGATTCATTAATATTTATATTATCTTTTGAGGAACAGAATACGCATTGATTGCATTTCGCTTTAATAGCATAATCATTTGCGATTTCATAATCTACTTCATGTCCTGGAAGATCCCATTTCATTCCCAAAAGAATTATGGGAACAAACCCGGCTTTTTGACGTATAATCCTTAGCCATTCAGGTATTTCTCTGAAAGTATCATAATCACTAATATCAAAACATATAAATGCCCCACTCGCACCTTTGCAATAATCAGGTAAGAGTTCACGGAACCGTTTTTCACCGGCAAAATCCCATAACTGCATTTTAACGGCTTCTCCAGTGTCGAGCATTTCGGCTTTCGTATGAAATCCCGCGCCTATTGTCATTTTATATCCCTCCTCGAATTTTCCTGTACAATACCTTGTAATCATCGCTGTTTTTCCAACGCCACCCGCACCCGCGACAATTACTTTAAAAATCCATGAGCTCTGCATTTTAATTTATCACATTAATATTCTAACTTTAAGAATAAGCTTATTGATAAATAATAAAAATTTTTCTTTAAATATTTTTTGTTTAGGAAGGTCAATTCTAAATTTTGGAAAATTTAGGTTAAAAACTGAATTAACTTAGAGAGAAATTAGTAATTAATAGTTACTTTCATTTATCTCATTAAATTTCTGTAACGCTTAATTTAAAATTTTGAAATCCTAAAAATTTGCATTGAAAAAACTAACAAATTGAATAAGTATTGTTTTTATAAAAGTATCGTTCCAAAATAAAAAAGATTTTTATAAGATTTTATTCTATTATTTTTTAGAACTAAATTTTAAAAAGTTTTAACAATAAAGGTTGTGATAAGACAGCATTAAAGACGACGAGATTTGTCCTATATGTAGTTTTCCAAAAGAACTATGTATATGTGATAGTTTAAGCGCCGATGAACAACAAATAATTATCTCTAACGCTAGGAGGAAATGGGGGAGGGTTGTTACTGTAATCACGTTCGTTGGAAATTTCGAAGTAAATCTTAAGAATATTCTAACAAAAGCAAAAAAAAAATGCGCTTCTGGTGGAACTGTAAGAGATAATGAAGTCGAACTCCAAGGAGATCATCGGTTTAAATTGAAAAAATTCTTGATTGATCTTGGATTTCCTGAAGAAAATATTGTTATTCAAGAATAATTGTTGAAAATAAAAACTTACCACATTATACAATCTATAAAAACCTGGAAGACTTAAGTATTAGAAAAAATATTGAATAAATCGGATTAACATAATTTCAATGGATTCTATTATATATAAAGTAATCTTTACGGCACACGAGCAATTTGAACATAAAAACCTTACTCTAAGTTTTAAAAGTCTAGAATTTAAAAAGCTTATATCAATTCCCGCTAAATTTACCTTAGAATTAAAAAAATTAAGTGAAACAAATCAACATATAATGAGTTTTCAAAATATTGAAGAAGTTCTCATAATTGGAAATCCTACAGTTAATCATACATATAATTATTATCTTGTTATTTTATATACAAATAAATCAAATGAGAAGAAAGCAGGATATTTAATTGGAAATGTGAAAAATTTAGGAGATATTATCATGGGTATCTGGCCTTTCAATATAAATCTTAAAGATTTATCAGAGGAGAAAATATTAGAAACCTACAATGAGATGATACAGCATCCGAATAATTATAGTAGTATTTGTTTAATATCTCAATAACTTATTATTAAGCATACATTTAAGTAAACAAATTTCTCTCATTTTCTTTCAAAAATTTTCTCAACTCTAAATCATAAGGCATCCCTGTTCTGGCACCTAACTTCTGGATTTTTAAGGATGCAGCGGCGTTTGCGAATTTGATTGATTTTTCTAAACTCCATCCCTTAATCCAATAAGCAACCGAAAATGCTCCGTTAAATGCGTCACCCGCACCCGTAGTATCTACAATATTATTTATATTATAAGTGGGAATTTCATTTTGAAATTCTTTAGCTGAAACCAATGCGCCCCTATTCCCTAATGTTATAATTACGAGGGGGATCCCTTTTTCAATTAAGGTTTTAGCAGCGTCTTCTGGTGTATTACATTTTGTTATCATCTTAGCCCCTTCTTTATTAGGAATTAAAATATCTGCCATTAATAACAATTTTTTTAATTTTTTCCAACCTCGTTGAGCTATTTGAGATTCTAAATCAATACTAATTTTTACATCAAATTTCTTTGCTAAATTAATCACTTTTTCTGATATTTCTGGGTGAATTAATGTTGTATGTAAAACTTTAGCTTCCGACAAGTAATATTCTTCCAAATCCGTAAGTTCTAATTTCGTAGTTAACATATGAGGAGATTGAATTATTGTCTTTTCACCTTTAACAACAAAAATAAAATTTACTGGAGTTTCCTTTCCTTTTTTTATGACTGTAAGTTTAGTATCTACTCTTTCTTTTTTAAATTCTTTAATTAAAAAATCTCCATATGAATCGTCTCCAACGGCACCAATAAATCCACAAGAAATCCCAAGACGCGCAACTGCTACTAAGAAATTCGCCGTTACACCACCAGAGAAATAACTTTCGGTAATAGCATCAATCTTTTCATCTGGTTTAGGAAAATGAGGGATTTCAGCCACCCAATCAACAACAACCTCTCCTAGTCCAATAATATCTATTTTCCCCATTTTAATACTCTCAGTTATTAAATTACATTAGGAATTTAAATGTTAGTCGTAAAATAAGAGGGATATTAAAAAGTATAAAACTCAAGTTTCAATCTGTTTCATAACTCTCTCTAATTCTTCATCAATATTAATATCTTTAAAATCATAAACTGATATCTCGTATTGATTAGAATAATCACTAAATTTAGCTCTACCTTTTATTATAATATCTTTTCCTAGAAACTCTGATGATTTTTTTTCTAGAAATTTCTCAAATTCGGGTGTTTCTTTTAATTGTACGATTTTAGTAGTCTCTATATCCATTAACTTTTCTGCTTGATCTCCTATAAAAGTAGTTCTTATTGTTCCTGTTCCATCATCTATAATAAGATTAATTATCATCCGGAATTCAGTCTCATCTCCTTTACCACACGTACAATTTTCAACTTTCTTAAAACAATTTTTACATGCTTCATAAACCGTAATATTATTAAGATCTTTGGCAATAAATCCTTTTAATTCGATCGTACCAGGAGCTTCAATCGTGTCTATCTTTACGTAATCACCAGAAAAACTAGCTTCTTTCTCTTTTTTTTCTAAATTAAGGCTTTTAAGATTTTTTATTTCGAGATCTTTTAGCTCTAATGTTGATTCATTAATTAAAGAGATTTCATTTCTCTTAGAAAAGTTGCTATATTTGACTAGAACATTTTCCAACAATAATCCCTGTCCTGTAGTTAATAGCTTTGAATATTCATCCGCTTTTTCACGCCATAGAGTGACTCTAATTCCATCAGTATTATCACTAACAATAAAACCTAATAAAGAAACACTTTCTCCTGATTTCAAAGATATAGTTTTAATATTATCTACTGAAGTGATAATACCCTTAAATGTAACAACTCCTTTACTATTCTGCAGTGCTTTTATATTTTTAATAACTTCTCCTTCAATATTGAGATCTTTATTTTTTTTAGTAATTTTTGTATTTTTACTTGCATTTAGATCAATTGTTTTCGAATCCAGTGTGCTTAATCGAGGATTTAAATTAGTTACCAATACAAAATCACTAATTTCTAATTTATTTAATTTTTCTGTGTCTTCATTCCAAAAGGTAATTTTAATTGATCCCGTAGTATCTAATAATGTTAACGATCCTACTCTTCCAAATTCACCATCCTTTCGAGTAAACTCTCGTATTGGTGATATTTGAATTATTTTTCCTTCTATGGATAAAGATCTAAGATTTAAATTAATTTCTTTTATATTAATAGATTTAAATGTTATTTTGGGATATTTATTATAGTCAACATCTTCAGGAGATAAAATAACTTTTCCATAACTTCCCACATGTATTTCAATATCTCCAAACTTTCCTTTTTTTGCGTTTCCATTAACAATTTTAACAAGTTCGTTTTTTTCAAAATTAGATTCGTTAAAAACTTTTACTTGATCATCCCAGAGTACGATTCGAGCATCCCCCGTAGTATCATGTAATAGAAAAGAGCCTACAAAACCCTTGCTTCCATCATTCTTACTAAAACTATTAACATTATAGATCTCCTTGATTCTACCAAATAATGTTATGTTTTTCATATTTTGAGTAATATCAGAAATATAAATTTCAATTTCTTTTAACAGATCTTTATTTTCATTTTTAATGTCAACTCCCAACTCTTTAGCTATGATAAATAAAGC
>CAYNEU010000611.1:0-4187 GCA_964396275.1 uncultured archaeon
TGGATGGAGTAGTTATGTACCTGTTGTTGCTGATCCATTATTAAGAGAAATCGGTATAAAAGCTTTGATGTTTCTGTTTCCTTCAATAGCTCTTATTGGATCAATTCTCTTCTTTAAATTTTACGATTTACATGGTGAAAAGCTTGAAAAAATGAGACAGGAATTAGAAAAACATCCCGAATTAAAGTAAATTTTTTTTTTTTTATCTTAATCTTAATTTTTCCCTGGTTTCATCAACAGTAGCGGGATCTCTCCCTAGTTCTTTGGCTAATCGAACCATCCTTTTTACTAATTGAGCATTACTTTCTACCATCTCTCCTTTCTGATAATATAAAATATCTTCAAGCCCAGTCCGGACATTTCCCCCCATACAAAGAGCAATTGTTGTTGTTCGGAGGTTCAATTTGCCAACTGTTACAACTTGCCAAGTGGATCCTTCAGGTAATAAATCAACCATGTTTAATAGATTTCTAATTGCTGGTGGTGCGCCACCCCCAATTCCTAAAACAATACTGAAGTGTAATGGAGGTTTAAGTACTTTAAATTGTGAGACTAATGTTTCCACATTTGCGATATGACTAGTATCATAAACCTCAATCTCAATACCAAACCCTTTTTTATTACATCGTTCCACATATTTTTTATTAAAGGAAATTGGATTGTCAAAAGTATGATTCCCGTATTTAGTTTGAAATTCAAAAGTACCTGCGTTAATAGTATGCATATCTGGAGGTGGATTTATATTAAGAAGATTTAACCTTTCTTTTAAATTCGGCATAACTATGGTTTGACCGTATTTCCGTCCTTTACTACTAGTTTTAGTTCCATAAGCTATGCGAGCACCTATACCATTACCAATTTGAACAATAATTGGACACTTTTCACGTATGAGCTTAACTGCTTTATTATAATATTTGAGATCTGGTGTATTTTGCCCATCATCACCCCGAACATGAAGATGTAATATTGAAGCGCCTGCCTCATAACATTCCAACGCATCTTGAGCTTGCTCTTCAGGAGTAATAGGTATTGCTGGATTTGCCCATTTTCCTTGAATTCCCCCTGTAATTGCTGCGGTTATAATTACTTTCTCATCTGTAAGTAAATTTGGTTTCAACTTTTAAAGCCTTCATTTAATTATTGATAATTTTATTATTTGCTACGGTTGCTTATATTAATTCTATTAATTATTTTTTTCATTTAATTTTCATGCTTTATAAAAATATATTTTATACTAAAATAAACAAAAGATAAATATAATTTTGGAATTAAATACCTTATTGCAATTATATTAAATGTAGAATCACATTAGTCATGCCCACATATACTCCTAAAGAAGCTGAATTCTATACTCGTTTTGGTGAGCAAATGCAAAAAGCTTTAACTAATCCAAATCAGAGTATAGCTACTTCTGTTGAAGAATTGGCAAAAAATATCCCAAATAAAAAAGCATTACTCTATGAGGATTCTTCTTGGACTTGGAAAGAATTTAATGAAGAGAGTAATTTAATCGCAAATTATTTTCATAATTCAGGATTAGAGGCAGGCGATACTATTGCCTTAATGCTTGAAAATTCACCTGAATACCTCTTTTATACAACTGGAATTAACAAACTGCAAGGGATTAGTGCGTTAATTAATTTTAATCTTAGGAAAAAAGCATTAATCCATTCTTTTAAATTGGTAAACCCAAAATGGATAATTGTTGATGGTGATAGTTTACCTTACTTTATTGAAATTGTTGAGATTCTAGATTATCCATATGAGAATATTTATGTTATAAATAACTATAAAAATAATCCTCATGATTTTAATAACTTACAGATTATCACCAAAAATTTATCCAGAAGCAATCCTGATACTACTTATAATTCAATTCTACATCAAACTGCACTTTATATATACACTTCAGGCACAACAGGTCTCCCTAAAGCCTGTATAATGGAAAATTTCAAATTATTTACTCAAGGTAACTTCTTAGGAATAGCTTTTGCAAAAGTGGATATAAACGATATTGTATATATCCCAACCCCACTTTACCATAATTTAGCTATAGGAGTTGCTTGGCCAGCTATTTTTCGAACAGGCGCTACTATAGCGATAAGAAAACGTTTTTCTGCCTCTGAATATTGGAAAGATATCCATAAATTTCAGGCGACTTATAGCATCTATGTTGGTGAAATCCCTCGATATCTTCTAAATCAACCGCCCTCTGATTATGAAAAAAATCATACACTCAAAAAGATGTTAGGATTAGGACTCCGAAAAGAGATATGGGAGAAATTTCAATCTCGTTTTCAGATTGGACATATATACGAATTTTATGGATTAACTGAGGGTCATCGATCTCTTGTTAATGTTGAGGAAATTCCCGGAATGATAGGCAGATTAACTCAATCTGGATTAGTTCTAGTGAAAGTAAATCCTGAAACAGGTGAATTTTACAGAAATGAAAGAGGTTATTGTATTAAATGCAAACCAGGTGATACTGGAATGGTTTTGCTTAAAATTGATAAGGGAACCTTTTTCATGGGGTATACAGACAAAGAAAAAACAGAAGACAAATTTCTACATGATGTTTTTTTAAAAGATGATATTTATTTTAATACTAATGATATGTTAATGCTTCATGATGACCTTTTAGTATCATTTGCAGATCGATTCGGTGATACTTACCGATGGAAAGGTGAAAATATATCTACACTTGAAATAGAATCCATTCTAAATTCTTATCCATCAATTCATATATCCGCTGTTTATGGCGTTCCTATTCCAAATACAGAAGGAAAAGCTGGGATGGCTGCAATTAAATTAAATCCATCTTTGAAATTTGAGATTGATGATTTTTCTCAATTTATTGTAGATGTTTTTCCAGTTTATTCTATTCCTTTTTTTATCCGAATTTGTGAAGATGAACTAGAAATTACAGGACCATATAAAATTAAGAAAACCAACTTACAACGCGAAGGATATGATATAGAATTAATCAGTGATAATGTATATCTATGGAATCAACAGGACAAAAAGTATATTTTCTTGGATAATGATAATTATCAGAAATTAATAAATGGGCAGTTAAGAATATAAAAAACAATTTTTGGAGTGATTATTTTGAAAAACTTTTTAGATGGAAAATATGTATTAATTACAGGTGGCGGGAGAGGAATTGGAAAAGCTGTTGCTCTTGAGTACGCAAGAAATGGTGCTAACATTGCAATTACAGCCTTAGAAGAAAATGAGTTACATGCAGTTGTTGATAATATCAAAAAATATGGTGTGGATGTGATTTCCATTCCCGCAGACTTGACAAATGTTGAACAAGCAAAATCAGTTGTAGAAGAGTATTTTGAGAATTTTGAGAGATGCGATATCTTAGTAAATAATGCAGGTATGTCCTACTATTGTTCAATGCTAGAAGTATCTCTTGAAAAAGCAGTAAAACTGTTTAATCTTAATCTTATTGCCTATTATGCAATAATTAAATTAATGCTTCCCAAAATGATTGAACAAGAAAGAGGAAATATTATTATGACCGCTTCCGTCCATGGAAATATGTTTTTTAATCCAAATCAAGTAGCATATTCTTCTTCAAAAGCAGGTGTTTCTGCTATGGGTAAATGTCTTCATAATGAATTAAATCCATTTAATATACAAGTTAATGTAGTTCTTCCAGGAGCAATTCACACTAAATTATATGAAGATAGTGCTGAGCGAGGACAAGTGGCACCTGAACCAATCTCTCCCGAAGCTATTGCCCCAATTTATCTTTTTCTAGCAAGTGAATTATCATTTAGACGCTATCAAGGAAAGATTATAAATCAAATGTTACTATATGATCTTTTACCAAAGATTAAGAAAGAAGTGAACCAAATAGATTTCAATATCAAAGAAATAATAAAGATCATGAAAAGTAAACTTAAAAAAGGAGAATATAGTTTGTTGCGAAAAAATCAAGAACTAATAGATTTCCTTATTAGCTATTAGCTTTATTATTCATGTATGAGATAATTACAAGTGTAATTATAACGAAAAACAACATTTTTTTATTTCTTAATTAAACATGGGTATTTAGTATAAAATAGATATTTAAAGATAAAGTAATTAATATTGATAATTGAGAGATTATCGAAGATTTTTAAGTATTAAAGATAATATTAAATTAAAAAAAATATTAAAAAGGAGAAGTA
>CAYNEU010000612.1:0-6890 GCA_964396275.1 uncultured archaeon
ATGAAGCCAACATCATGAATTTTACCAATCCACAAAGGTCCAGCATAATCAAGAACGCCTTTATTATTACATATGGGACATTCTTTAGGCAAATCTAAAATATTATTTCTAAATGCTGAGCGGTAACCACAATTATTACAATGTATAATATAACCGAATTTTTTAAAAAAACTAGAAATTTTCTTCTTATTTTTAAATGATAAACACAAAAATCTAATAAAATGGCTAGAATAGAAAGTTAAAAGGGGAATTATTCCTATTTTATTTATATTTGCGATTCGAGAAACGAAGTATATTAAAATACGTGCACCAATTTCTTTACAATACTCAGTATGGAGTGGCTTTGCCAAATATTTCCTGATACATGTATCTGGTCGTACTCCAAATAAGACAGCTGTATCTGTAGCTGTAATACACATTAACCCATTTACCTTTTCTATCGTTTTAAAGGCAGAGTCCATATAAAGATTGGGTGTTCCAAATGGATCAATTGAAATCACATTTGGTTTTTTGTGTGTTTCATCTGAGCTATTTGCAATTTCAGAAAAAAGTAAATTTGCGTCCTTGTTTGTTACTTCAATTTGACTGGGATCCTTTTCTAAATTATTCAATCTTATATTTTTCTTAATTAGTTTAACGGCTTCAGGATTAATATCATTAATAAAAATTTTTTTTATTCTTGTACACTCTTTTAAAATTCTAATAGCACTTAATCCAGATGCCGCCATAGAATCTACAATTATTAACTCATCTTTTTTAAATAAATCCTTATATGCATTAATAGCTAACGTTGAAATGTCACGATTTATCTCCATTCTCTTATTGTAAAAAACATTCATTGCTTTCGAAGGGATTGCTCCGTTATCAATAGTATGAATGTAAAATTCTGTTAATCCTTCCTTAATTAAAGTTAGAGCTTTTTTTTTCATCATTCTATATCAAATATATAGTTCAGATATAACTATAGTATTCTAGCAACTATTATTCAAATCCTTCTTCTCTCAAATTTAAAGTGAATTCATATAAGCGGTTTTCAGTTATATTACTAAATATAAATTTTCTTTGATTTAGAGTTTTAGTCTTGGTAATTTTCAAATTAAAATTTACCCAAAATTCCATAGCTTTTCCACCACTTTGGACCTCGATAAATTGATCATTATAGTTTTTTCTACTTAGTTCATTAACTATTAAAATTTCAATGCTATATATTTCATTTAAATAAGTTAGATTAGCTAATATTTGATGTAATTTATAATTAAGGCTATAATTCTTTTCTTTATTCTCTTGGTTTAATTCTAATCGATATAAATTAGTAATTGAATCAATAATTATTAATTTTAATTTATCCTCATTCTGAGCTAAATTTTTTAATATTAAGAATTCTAAATTAAAGACGATCTTGTTTAAATCCTCAAAATTCATAGGTTTGATAATTGTAATACCATCAAGAACTTTTTCTGAACCTTTAGACAAAGACATAAGTTTTTCATAAGGTAAATTGGGTTTTGTATAAATATAAATGACGTTTTCATTATTTTTCACAGTATTTATTGCTGTTTGTAGTGCAAAAGTAGTTTTTCCAACACCAAAATCACCCCAAATAGAAAAAATACCTTTAATAGCATTTATTTTTCTTATAATTGCATCTAATTTTGTCGTCGGAAATTTCATTTGATTTAATATTTTTAATTTATATTTAATTAATATTTATAACTTGAAAAAAAAAATTTATGTTTTAACAGAGGATTTATCTTTTTTTTTTCAGTTAAATAAGGAATTAAATTACCGAAATATTTCATTTAAAATCCTAAACATTGGAAATAAAATTCCCGAGTTTAATGCTTTACTATTAACTACACGTGAGGAATTGGTAAAATATAATCTGAATAATCTCAATACTGAAATTCTTGCCTATAATAAGAAAGAAAAGTTTGAAAAATTTCTGATTAAGTTAATCGCAGCGTTTAAAATTGGTTATAAAGATAGTTATTCAGAATTAACATTTTCAATTGATCCCGGGACTAAACATATGGGATTAGTAGTTTTCTTAGATGATTATTTTTTGATTTCTCATACAATTTATAACAAAAAAGACTTAATCAAAAAACTCAAAGATTATGTTGAATATTTACAAACTGTAGATAAGAGTAGTTTAAAACTGAATTTCAAGTTTGGAAAAGGAGTTCTTCCACTTACACACCATTTGGTTTCTCAAATTTTTAGCATATTTTATAATAGAGAAAATTTACATATATTTTTAATTGATGAGTCTAAATCTTCACAAATTAAAATATGCAATGAAAAGGGGAAGAAAATTCCTAAAGATGAAGCTTCAGCCTTAATTCTAGCCTTAAGGAACGGAATCGAAGTTAATCATAATAATTATATGAAAATATTTAACCAGATAAAATTAAAAAAACTGAAAACAAAAACATTTATGAAAGAAAATTCTAATAATTGTTATTATTTAACCCTAAATGTGAAAAAATTAGTAGAAAATGTGTTAAGTGGAGAATTTTCTCTAAGTAGAGCTTTAGAAATTTTGCATCAAGATCAAGAGTTAATCTAATATATTATTTTTTCAATAGCTTAGAACTGGTATCTTCTTTTAAATCATTTAAACATTATCATAATAGTAATAGATAAAAATTCTTATTAATTCTGGTATATATCTCAAGAATTATCTTATTTATTCTTATTTTCTCTAGATATATATGAAACGATTAAAAAGCCTCGATATGTTTCGGGGATTAGCTATGTTATATATGTTGGTGGGACATATGGTTACGTGGTGGCCTGTTCCTGAGGAGAGATGGATTTTAATTAGTTATGTGTCCATTCTCTCCACATTAGGAGCAGTTGGATTTACTTTTATATCTGGAATAAGTACTATGATATCATATAGAAATAGACTTATAAAAATGGAAAAAGTTGAAAATTATAGTTTTTCTCAGGTTAAATATGAATATCTAATTAGAGCGACTTTTATAGTGATTCTTGGTTTAATCTATAATATATTTGTGGCGATAATGTTGATGGATCCCTCTCTGATTTGGACTTGGTTTATATTATTAACCCTAGGAGTTTGTCTATTAATGTCATGGCCTTTATTAAAGACATCAAAAAAATTTAGAATATTTATTGGAGCACTAATTTGGATAATTAATCAAATAATTTTAGTTCTATTGACTCCATTTAAAGGGCAGTTAAATGTATATGGCGTTTTATATCATATTTTATATAATAGCATAGACCAAAATATCATACTATCATTTTTTACATTTTTTATAATAGGAACTGTCATAGGGGACATAATATACGATTTCTCTCTTATTGATAATGAGTTTGAAAAAAGGTCAAATGTTACAAAAAAACTTTTGTACCCCTCATTGTTAATAGGGATTATTCTCATAGTGATTGGATTTTATTTTTTATTACCTTTTTTATTTACGGAAGAAATTCTGTCAATAAAATCAAATTTATGGTGGTTAATATATTCTTTAGGGATTGAGTTAATTTTGATTTCAATTTTCATAACTATTGATGTTTATGAAGTATTTAAGCCAGAAAAGAGCTATAGGTTCTTATATTATTTTTCTTACTATTCCCTAACAGTCTTTTTATTACAAAATATTAACTATTTCTTTTTTTATCAATCTTTGCATTGGTATAATCTATGGTTCTTTATTTTAATAACAGTTATTTTATATGGACTTTTTTTGAGGTTATTATATAATAGATGGGGTTCAATTTTTTCTTTAAAGATCCAAATTGGTCGATTAGCATCAGGAGTAACTAAAAGACTTATGAATAAAAAGATGCGGTTGTAAAATTTGATAAAATTTTAAAACGATAGAACATAGAAAGGCAATGAGAGAAAGAATAGACATTTTATTAGTAGAAAAATTTTTATTTCTTGGGATAATTTAAAAACGTTTTACCCCAATTTGATTGAAGAAATTTCCTTATTCTTCGTTTTCCAATAGTGGGATACCATAACATATCATGAAAAATCATAGAGGCATATGTAGGTCCTAGAAAGAAGAGTTCATTTTTAAAAAGAGGATAAAGAAATTGCAAGCGTCCTTTTCTTACCATTTGGTCTCCCCAAATGACTATACTCCGTTTAACCTTAAAATTCCAATTTAACTTGGAGATATCTTCTCCAATAATTTCAATTTGCTTGAAATCTCCACATCCTAAACCTTCTTCATGAGCCATTCTTATTGCTGGTAATTCTAATGGTTCGAATCCCATCATTTTAGCAACAATAGTATCAACAGCAACTTGATCATATCCCGCTAGAATCATATTCTTAATCCGAGGTATCATTGTTCTGGGTCCTGCACCATCACCACAAACAGTCCCATCTACAACAGCCAATATATTTGGATGGATTTGTTTTTGGATGATAAGTAAATCTACTAATACTTCAGACATATATTGATGTGAAAAATGTCTCCTTTTTGTTAAAAGCCCTCCAAAAGCATTCTTCATTGCGCATGTTATACCTCCTTGTTTCATTTCTCCACTTGTTTGTTTCAAAGCCCCACCAATAGCTCCAGTATGGCCATGAGTTTTCATAGTTGGGAGATGTATTATTGGTTTGCCAATATAAAACTTCGGAATAAGAAACCCTTCGGGAAAAATTTTTGAATCTAATGCATGTAAACTTTTATTTTTAAGTGTAAGAAATTTGGATCTTAGAGATTCGTAAGGTACAAATGGGATTCGAGTTAAAGGAACAAACCAAACCCCGTATTTATCGAAAATTGGGCTCCACTTATTTCCCTTTAATCCTTTTTCTATATTTGTCACTACAGTTCTATTTTCAGCGGTAAATATTTTTTTTGGATTGTACCCGTCTTCCACCATGGTTTTCAATACTCCTTCTACTTGCCATGGTGGGCTAGAACATGCGGGAAAGAATTTAGACCAGCTAAGATTTAATTTTATTATTATATTTTCATCTTTACTATATATTTTTTGATAATTCGTAAGTTGCATTAAATTTTTGTAATCATCCAACACTGTTTGAGGCGAAGTTTTAACAACAAAAACTTGAGATTTTTTTGAGTTCATTAGGTGAAAAAAAAAAGAATCATTTAACTGTATTACTAAATTTCAATTAAACTATAACTTAAATTATTAAGTAGAATTGAAAAATGAATTAAAATAGTAATAGTAGAAATATTAATTTGATTAAAAAAATAAGAATTAATCGGAAACATATGTCATTCCTTCATAGGATTTAGTTTCCTTCTTAAAAGGTAAACATACTATATAATGGTCTCCACCTAAATGTATTTTTCTTGGGGTATCTACACCACAACCTATATGCTTATCTTTATCGGGACATCTTGGGTGAAATGGACAACCTTGAGGGGGATTTATAGGACTAGGAACATCACCCTCTAATATAATTCTATTAGATTTTGAACTGGGATCAAAGGTGGGTCTTGCCGATAATAAAGCTACAGTGTATGGATGCGAAGGATTGTAAAATACTTCCTCAATAGTTCCTGTCTCAACAAATTTACCCAGATACATTACGACTATTCTATCAGCTATATGTTGTACTACACTAAGATCATGAGTTATAAATAGAAATGATAAATTGAATTGTTTCTGAAGGTCTTTTAATAAATTTAAAATTTGAGCTTGTACTGAAACATCGAGGGCTGATGTAGGTTCATCTAAAACGATTACTTGAGGATTACATGCTAATGCCCTGGCAATCACGATTCTTTGTTTTTGACCCCCAGAAAACTCATGTGGATATCGATCTAAGTGCTCTCTTTTCATTGAAACTATTTCTAGAAGTTCTAATACCCTTTTTCTAATCCTTCTTCTTTTTGTCATACCTTCTAAGATTCTTAGCGGTTCACCTATTATATTTACAATTTTCCAGCGTGGGTTTAAAGAAGCATCTGGATCCTGAAATACCATTTGAATTCTTTTTCGAATAAATTTATCAATAAGAAAATCTTTTTGAACTTGTTTAGCTAAGGTTTTTGTTTTGTTATAAGAAATATCTCTCGATAAGATAGGTAGAGCCAAAACTAGAGTAGATAATAGACCAAAACCAGTCAATAAAGCTCCTAACAGTCCGAAAGAGATTGCACTAAAAGTAAGACCAAAGCTTGTCAAAAAAGAAAAAACTAGAATGAAAAAGGATTTAATGGTCTTAATAGATGGTAGTTTAGTCATCCATAAATTGAGTTTTTTACGATATTTCATAGACATGATTGGGAAAATAAGGGTATAAAAATTTCTGAATCTTTGAGCTACACTTTCAAATGCTCCTTGCAGTCTTTCACGATCAATCCTTCTGTCTTCATAATAGATTTCTCCAGCTGTATTTGGTACTAAGTTTAAAATTGTATTTCCAATTGTTGTTTTACCACACCCACTCTCTCCTACCAAACCTAAAGTCTCATTTTTATAAAAATTAAAAGTAACCCCATCGACAGCTTTAACTTCACCAATTTTACGTTTGAATAGACCACCATAAATAGGATAATATGTTTTAAGATTCTTTACACTGATAATTATTTCTTTTTTCTCTTTTGAATTTTCTAGTTTCTCCAATTTAATATCATTAGTTTTTAAATCTGGAAAAGTCATTTTAAACACTTTATTTTAAATATTTTAATTGAATTAAATTCTATACTTTAGAAAGAATTTCTCCTTCTTTTTCGATCCACTCAAATTTAGGTGAATCTTTATATTTTGGATCAAAAAGATGGCATGACACAAAATATCGTTCAGCGATTTCATTTAATTGTGGCTTGACTTTATCACAAATTTCAAGTCTTTTATCACATCTGGGATGGAATCTACAACCGGATGGGGGATAAATGAGATTTGGAACCATTCCTCGAATAGTT
>CAYNEU010000613.1:0-1821 GCA_964396275.1 uncultured archaeon
ATATAGTTAAAGTAAAAAAGGAGTTATTAATTGGATTTTTAGCGTTATGTCGGGCGCATCATCCAAAAGAATTTGTAGGAATCCTTAAAATGGAGAAAAATGTGTTTACTGAATTTATATTACCACCAGGTGCAGTTACTTCAAGAAATTCAGGAGTATTCTTTCCAAGTAGAATCCCATTAAATCGAGATTATCAAGGAACTATTCATTCACATCCCTCTGGAATTTTATCCCCTTCCCTACAAGATTTAAATAGCGTATTTAAAGGAAACAGATTTCATTTTATAGTAGGATTTCCATACAGTTTAAACGATATTAAATGTTTTGATAAAAATGGCACAGAGCTTCAATTTAAATTGATTAACTAATAATCAATTACTTTTTCAAAATTAAAATTATATTAAATTCATAAATTTTAAATTAAATTTGGTATTAGTCTAAAGAGCATCTACCCGTTTTTCTATTAAGTTCATTTTTTCAGATATGGTTTTAAAACGATTAGCTTCGATTCTAAAGGACATATCTTTCCAGATTGCGCGGTAATGGTAAAAATATTCTGAAATTTCGAGAGCATCTCCAAAAAGCACTTGATAATTCCTAATAATCTCCATTTTAAGATATAAGGGTAATAATTCAAACACTTTAACATCATACTTTTCATTAAATTCTCCAAGAATATCTTTCCAAATCATGATATTCTTGTTTTTATTTTGATGATGAGTGATAATTGCAATATCAATGTCTGATTTATGAGGAATATAATATTTCGAAAGGAAACTTCCATAAATAACAACTTGATATATTTTCAATTTTGCTAAATCCTTTCTAATCTTATTTAGATAGTTTAAGTCGTTCATTAATTAAAACCTCAATATATGATACAAATTTTTTCAAAATCTCAACAAAATGGTCTTTTTCTTTAATAATTTGTTTTTCTTCAATTTTATTGTATCTATGAACCAAAACATTTCGTAGCCCATTTAATCGCCGAAGTTCATCCAAGAATTCTTTTGAAAATATATCAAGATTCTCTAACTCATCAATATTAGAATAATCATCTTTAACTGTAATGCCTAAATCTTTGCATAACATGGCAACAATATCCATAGCAGCATCAACCGAAACTTGAAGTCGATAAAATAAAGCATCTATAAAAAAGATATTTTCTTCAATATTATTAGGTAAGATGGTAATTTTATCTATTATGAATTCTAATTTTCGACGATATTGATCAATCCGCTTCATGAGCATTACTTTGGAAATATTTGGAAAAGTTTTTGTATCCTATTAAGATAGATATCTCTCATTTTATTTATATAAATATCTAATAAATTAGCTATTCTGCCTTATCTTGAATTAATGAGTAATTGAAATTCTTTTTATTTGCTAGCGTAATTGATGAATTTATATTTTATTAAAAATTCACATTCTTTCTACTAATATTGATAAAATATTATTCCCAAATCCTCCAAAGTTGCATGTGATGCCCGTCTTAGCATCATTAACTTGTCGTTTTTCAGCTTCTCCTCTAAGTTGCCATACTAGTTCGACAACTTGAGCAACCCCAGTAGCTCCCAAGGGATGTCCTCGTGCTTTTAATCCTCCTGAAGGATTAATTGGAATTTTTCCACCTATTTCTGTTAATCCGTCATGAGCGGCTTTAGCACCTTCCCCTTTCTTAAAAAACCCTATATCTTCTGATTGAACGGCTTCAAGAATCTCAAAAGCGTCGTGTAATTCAGCCACATCTATATCGTCTGGTATTTTTTTAGCCATTTTATATGCTTGAGAAGAAGCTAATCTTAAAGCTTTAAGAGTCGT
>CAYNEU010000614.1:0-2922 GCA_964396275.1 uncultured archaeon
ATATTAAATTTAGGAGTAGTTCTAGAGAAATTTTGCCAATCGAAAAATGCTTTATTCATCTTCTGCTCTCCTGTGGGTAATCCTCCATTCGATAATGCTATCCTACTAAAACGTTCTGGATTCTCAATTGCAACTCTTAAACCAATTAATGAACCCCAATCTTGGCAAAATAACGTAATATTTTTGAGATCAAGTAGATTTACCATATTTGTTATCCATCCCACATGCCTGCGGTAAGAGTGATCATTTTGTTCAGTTGGTTTATCAGATTTTCCAAATCCTACTAAATCAGGTGCGACTGTTCTATAACCTGCTTGTACTAGAATTGGGATCATATGTCTATATAAAAATGACCATGAAGGTTCTCCATGCATGAGAAGAACCATTTCAGCATCTTTCGAGCCTTCATCTACATAATGAATTCTAATTCCATCAACATCGACATAATTAGGTTTAAATGGAAAATCTGGAAGGCTCTTAAACTTTTCCTCCGGAGTACGTAATAATTTCATCTAAATTTCCTCTCTTTGTAAAATATTAAAATAATTAAATCTTCACTATCATTTAAATTACATATAATTTTTTTAAAGTTAAATTTAAATGATATTAAGTAGGTAAAATCAGAAAATTAAAATTAAGAAACTAGTTGTGTAATAACTTTTTTATCAAAAAGATAAAAAGTCATGATATCTTAATTAGAATTGTAGTGAAAATTATTAGTTATAATTTATAACTTTTTTAAATTCAATTAAATTTTGAGACATATTTATGATTCGCGTTCTAGATCAATTAGGTAAAGAGAAAAAAGATTTTTTTACTTCTGATGAATTAAAAAAACATTGCGATGATTTGTATATCGATTATAGGCGTACAATGGATTATCTTGTTTCTCGTGGGCATTTAGTCCAGATTATTGAAGATATTTATTATGTGAAAACCATTAAGGAAATTAGTAAAAAACAATTAAGATATTCAATTTTAGAATTTGTGGCGGAAGGATTAAAATTAAAACGAATTAAAAATTGGTATTTTGGGCTTTATACAGCATTAAACATAAACAAAATTAGCCATGATCATCAGGATGAATTTCTGTACTTAATTAATGACCATATTTTAAATGATCAACCTATAATGATTTTAGGTAAAAATTTTAGGTTTTTAAGATTCAAAAATGCTCTTTTTAATTTTGGTATTATAAAAAACAAAATTAGATATTCCGATCACGAAAAAACGATTTTAGATTTAATTTATTTATGGGAATCTAATCACATTAATGAAAATAGGATATTTATTGAGGTGTCTAAATTATTGGAAGGAATCTCTGAAGAAAAAATATTACGATATGCCCAATACTATCCGGATTCTAATCAAACACTATTGAAAAAAGCGTTAAATAAATCATAGACTTTATTTTTTAAATGGATTTGGAATCCATTTTGGTACTTTCTTTTTATATTGTATATACTCATCATCAAACATTTTTTCAAGAATATTTTCTTCAAAATTTGCCATCCAATTATAGACTAAGAAAACTGCAATAAAGAGACAGATGCTAAGCAATGAAATGGACAAAAATATAAATGCTATATAAATTAATAATATTCCAGAATACATCGGATTTCTCATATAACCAAGAATTCCGTTAGTAATCAATGAGTTAGGAGGTTTGTGTGATTTAAATAAACTTCGATGGGATAATTCAATAAAAATTAAGGCAATACTAAGAACCAATATAAATAATATTAACCGAATAATAAAAGGTATAATATCGTTTAAAATTGTCGATATTTTAAATATGTTTGAATCTAAAAACCATATTAATATAAAAACTATTGGTATTACTGCATGATATATATGTCCATATGGTATTTCTCGTTCATGGCCTTCATGTCTTTTGAAATTCATTTTTAATCCATTATTTGTAGGTTTTTTATATTCTAGATTTTATTATTAATTATTTATTTTTTATATAGACCAATTTTTCATATTTTTTTATAATCTATTCATACACATAATTATAGATATTGAATTTAATGAATTAAAAACAATTTTCTTATGATAAACTCAGACATAAATAATTTTAAAGTAAATCTAAGCTTAACACCATTACAATCATTCCGAGGATAATTCCTATTATTGAAAGATGCTCAAATCCGCAATCTCGAGAAGCAGGAAGTAGTTCATCGAGAGAAATGTAAACCATAAAACCTCCCACACCAGCAAGCATTATGCCTAATAAGAAATCATTCATGAAGGGAAAGAGGATTAGTCCGACGATTAAAGCTCCAATTGGTTCACTTATTCCTGAAATAAATGACCAGAAGAAAGCTTTCTTTCTATTCTTTGTTGAAGCATAAATTGGAACTGCTACTGCGATACCCTCAGGAATATTATGGAGTGCTATTGCAAAACACAACATAATACCGAGATCGATGCTTTTTATGGTAGCTACAAAGGTTGCCATACCCTCGGGGAAATTATGAATAAAAATACCAAGTGTGACGAGTAATGATGTTTTCTGCAATTTATTTTCAAAATTTTCTTTTTTATCTTCAAATTCGTATTTATGGGAAATTGAAATGTCGATTGTTAACATTAGGAACATTCCAATTAAAAAAAATGTATTTCCTAATAAGAAACCCAATGATTTAATACCCTCTTGCAGTAATTCTACAAAAGAAATAAATATCATTACTCCCGCAGAAAAACCCATAATAAAAGAGATAAACTTCTTGCTAGGTTCTTTAGCAATAAAAGCAATAACACTACCTATAGTTGTGGATAAACCAGCAATTGAAGTTAAAATAAGTGCAAATAAAAAAGGTTCCATATTTATTACCCGTGTGTATAAATATGTTTTATCAATTTAAATAAATTTTATTTTCTATTGCGTTTTAGTATTTATAATTTTTTCATACTAAT
>CAYNEU010000615.1:0-3958 GCA_964396275.1 uncultured archaeon
AACCCAATTGCGGTAGTAAAGAGTCCTTCTAAGGATACTCATATAAGAGAAAGCCATGGGTTCTCTTTAAAAGAAATTAAAGAAGCGGGAAAAACTATTGATCTCTTAAGAAACTCTAAAATTAAGATTGATTATTTTAGGAAATCAGTTCATAGTGAAAACGTCAAGATGTTAAAATCTTTCGAATTTCCATCTAAAGAAAAAAAGAAAAAAAAATCGTTTATTAAAAAAGAAAAGAAGAGCACGCCATTTAAATCCAAAGAAGAAAAAATTAAAGAAAAACCCAAAATAACAACAGCAAAATCGGTACCAAAACTAGAAAAGAAAGTAAAAGTAAAACCTGCAAAGAAAGAAAAGGTAAAAACCACTAAAGTAGAAAAAATAGAAAAATTGCCTAGTCCAGCTACAGGTAAACCCTTAACTGAATTATCTGGATTGGGAGAAGCAACAGCGAAAAAGTTTATTGAACTGGGTGTTGACAATGTAGAAGCATTATGCAAAGAGCAACCCGAAGAATTAGCACCATTAATTAAAGGAGTCTCTGTAGAAAGACTCAAAAAATGGATTGAAGAAGGAAAAGAGCTAGTCTAATTAATTTAAAACTTCTTCATATTTATCATATTAATTTTCTGAAAATTAATTTAAAGCTATTTTTCATACGACAGAAATTTTATAAACAATAAATTTATTTTAGAACTAAATCTAATTCTTGAAATATAAATTAGAAAACGAGAAAGGATATGGAATATAATTATTTTGTTTATACTAAATCAGAATGTGGAGTTAAAATTAATAAAATGCCAAAATGGTATAAAGAAATAGAATATACCGGCGATGAGAAACAAGGTTCTATTAATTTACACACTGAAAATGAATATGATGAGATTTGGGGGTCAGTATCAAAGATGGTTGTAAATTGGGAAAAAAAGGAGAGAATGAATTTATTTTATTATAAAGAGGTCCAGAATAGTATAGATGTTTATAATGCCATTGGAATAGTAGTTACCGAAAAAAAAAGAGATTGGTTAAGAAGTCATGAAATCACTTTCTGGTTAGGGCAAAGAAACAAAATGATGAGAAAAAGGTATTATACAGAAAAATCAATACATTGTATATTTTATTGTGACTTAACAGAAAGACTCTTTAATGTCCATACTTTAGTAATTGGAGAAGCGTTCGAGAATTTTAAACCATATATATTAAATTCATATAATTCTATAGAATGTCATTAATTCATCGGTTTTCGTGCAAAAATGAAAAAATTATCTCGACCTGAAGAACCACCAGTAATTTTAAATTCTTTAATGATAAAATCCTTTAGTAATTTAGTAAGTTCTCTTTTAGAAAAAAAGTGATAAAATCGATTATAAGTTTTTTGATCATTGGAAAGAGTCCAAGGGATAAATTTATCTCCAAATTCTTTTAAACCAATTAGCTCTTGCTGTTTTTTATAATTAATTACAAATCTTCTTTTATACCATTCAGAAAGAAAATAATATCTAAACTGCTTTTGCCATTTGCGCCATACAGTTAGAATTAAGTTTCCATTTTTTTTCAGTATATCATATATTTGAATGATTGTATTCTTTCTTTCAGATTTTTTCCTTAAATGATGAATTGCGGCTATTGAGAAAATGGCATTTATTGTTTTTTTGCGAAAAGGAAGTTTAGAAATATCTGCCAACAGAAGCTGAATAAAATGTGCTTCATTTTGCGGATAAACATCATTTTTTTTTAGTTGTGCTTGAGCTATTTTAATTAGTTCGAGAGATAAGTCTAATCCAATCAATTTTTTAGGAGGTATACCCATTATTTTAAAATTTCTACCATTTCCACAGCCTAAATCTAAAATAATACCATTAAAGGTATATCTTTTATTTTTTAAATGATTAAGAAAAAATTCTAGTGGACGCCAAGGTTTTTTCCGTTTCGAATGATAATCTTTTGCAAAATGGTTAAAACAAGAATTCTTCATAGGAAATCAATTTTTTAATTGAAATATGTAATTTTACCTTTTTTAGCCATAATTTTACCGTCTTTAATTACGTAAAGCAGATTTTTGGGATCCTTTAAAATTGATATATCTTCTATTGGATTTCCATTACAAACCACTAGATCTGCTAGTTTATCCTTTTCTAGAGAACCAATTTGCTTCTCCATTTTAATGGCTTTTGCACCTTTAATTGTTGCTGCTTGGAGTGCTTGAGAAGTGGTCATACCCACGTTTTCTATCATATTAATAATTTCATGAGTTGTTGTACCATGAGGGTTACCAGGAGTACCAGCATCAGTTCCAATTGCGAAAAGTACACCTTTTTCAAATGCTATTTTGTGATTATTAATCATTTGTTGTTGAATTTGTTTTATTTTAATTTCTACTTCGGGGGGTAATTGTTTTAAAATATCAGGTTTGCTTATTCCAAAGCTAGCTGTTTGAGTAGGTATTAAAAATGTTTGTTTTTTTATCATTAAATCAATAATTTCTTCATCAATAAGGGTTCCATGTTCTATAGTATCCACATTTGCTTGTACAGCTTTATAAATCCCTTCCCGCCCATGAGCGTGACTTGCTACATGCATCTCTAGTCTATGAGCTTCCTCTGTCATAGCTAATAATTCTTCGTTTAGAAAAAGACTAGTGTCAACTTTAGAAGTAATTCCATGTAATACTCCCCCAGTAGTAACTGTCTTAATAAAATCTGCTCCAGAACGCTTTCTGTCCCTAACTGCATGCTTTATTCCATCTATACCAGCTTTAACTTCAGTTAGTTTTCCATAATATTCAATTATCTCAACGGGTCCGATTTCTTCTTGATTACCCCATTGAGTGATAGGTAAATTTGCTATAAGTATTCGAGGTCCTGCAAGAGCGCCAATGTCAAATATTCTCCGTAAGGATGGACCCCATTCGGGAAGGCTTCCACAATCTCGTATGCATGTAAAACCATTAATCAAATGTTTTTGAGCATTTTGTAAAGCATAATAATGCCACATAGCTTTTGTTGTCCTAAGATATTTTCTCTCATAATCTGGTTCTGCTGTGTTTTCAAGATGTACATGACAATCAATCATTCCTGGTATAATTGTTTTTCCATTCACATCAATAATATAATCATTCGAATCTTTCTCGAAAGCGTCATCCTCATCGCACCAAAGAATTGTCTTTCCTTGAATTATAATTGTTTGATTCTCTTTCAATATCCCATTAACGGAATCAAAAATATTTCCTGATTTAATTACTAATCTAGTTTTTTCTTGAGACATATTAATGAAATTAATACCATTCAGATAATAAAGATTACCTACAAGGAAAAAAATAAATATACAAAAACATAATAAATTTGATAAACAATTTTCATTATATATTACTGTAAAGAACAAGATTTTTGAAACATGAAAAAGATTACTGATATTTTAACTGATTTTTTTTCTATAATGAAAAATGAGATTTTCGAATATTACCAAAAAAGTTATTCTTATTTAAAAGACCTAGTTGCTTACAAAAAAATTGATTTGAAAATAAAAACTGAAACTGAAAGTGAAAAACAAATAAAAAATTCTCTTGGAAAGATTCTAAAAGCAATTAAAACAGGTTTAAATACACTCGGTGTTTCAATGGATAAGTTAAACGAAAACCAAAATAATTTTTTGGAGACTCTGAATAGTAAAGGAGTTCTAGTCCCAGATTATAATTCCTATTTTGAGATTTATATGGAGAAATACGTACATGAAGTATTATTCGTAATCTTACTTGAATATCTTTTTGATATTGATGTTAAAAAACTTGAGACTGTAAATTTATTTGATCTACTACCCGATCATTTCATTACAAAATTAAATGAATTTAAAAATGCATATATTAATTCTGAGGATATTAAAAAAGAATTTCAACAATATGATTATAAGAGGTCTATTAATTTTACAGATTTAACATTAATTGAATCTAAACAAATAACAG
>CAYNEU010000616.1:0-17123 GCA_964396275.1 uncultured archaeon
TAGTCCATATTAAATTAAAGTCTCCATCAGGATCGGGAAATTCAGCATTTGAAGATAACGTAAACGGTTCAGGAGCTACTTTTATGATAGTAACACTGATACAATTGGATAATCTATACCCGTACTCGTTATATGCTGCAACAATGTAAAAATAGGTTCCATTCGATAGCCCTGTAATGACATATGGTGATGTTGCATTTTGAGAAAGCAGAGTTTGATTACCATCAAGTTCAGTGATATCACTACTGGATATAAATACAGAATAATTATCTGCTCCTATAGAAATAGTCCATATTAAATTAAAGTCTCCATCAGGATCGGGATCTTCAGCACTGGATGACAACGTAAATGGTTCTGGAGGTTCCTTTTTAATAGTAACATTGATACAATTGGATAATGCATATCCATGCTCGTTATATGCTACAATAATGTAATAATAGGTTCCATTCGATAGCCCTGTAATGACATATGGTGATGTTGCATTTTGAAAAGCAAGAAGAGTAACACTCCCATCGATATCCGTAATATAACTATTAGATGTAAACACAGAATAATTATCTGCTCCCTGAGAAATGGTCCAAGTCAAATTAAAATTTCCGTCAAGATCAGGAGTATCTGCATCAGAATTCAAATAGAAATTACCGGGTGCCCATTCTACTGAATAAAAATCAAGCATAGTCATTACATTATAAGTAAAGTTTTCTACTTCTGCCTTATGAACTTGTTGTACTAAATATACCCAAGCTGAGATATGACAGTGACTTGCTGGATTTAATGGACGGTTTACGTCATAAATTAAGGATTGGATCTTCATATAATAGTCTAATTGTGTTGAATAATCCGTTTCAAGAATGGCCGCATTCATTAATTCAGTCAATCCACCAGTGCTAGTATCGTTAATTCGTGAGAAGCATGAGCCCGAAGCTAAGTTGAATAATGGATCAATCATATTGAATGGATTTAAATAATCTGGACACCATCCTACATATCCAATATCCATTTCCCAAGGAGTGTATAAACCAGTGTCTAAAAAATCACCCCACTCTCTTATAGTTTCTGTTATTTGAATTCCAATCATATCAAAGTTGTTAGTCATTAATTCATTTAATCGTAGGTTGGTAGTACTTCCAAAGTGTCTGTTTACTTCAAGATGTCTTCCAAGGATATCTTTACCGGTCCAATCACCATCAACATTGGGATCAAGTGCAAGAATCGCAGCTGCACTCATGCCACCATGCGCTTGTATATCAGCGGCGTTAGCTTGCAAGAGTTGTCTTGCCTTTACGAGATTGGCTTCCCATGTGAAGCTAGAATCACTGGCTTGTATGATGGATGCATTATGTCCAGGCATAGCTCGAGGAACTGCGGTAGTTCCTTCAACAGCATATCCAGCTTGAATTTCTTCATAGATATACGTGTAATTAATTGCTAACGCAAGAGCTCGTCTTAGGTATGCAGGGTTTTTCTGATATTGAGGATCACCTGGAACGATCATAGTTCCAGCAGTATCTCTTGGACCACAGTAAATCTCTAAATAGAAATAACAGAGATCTTCACCAACATCTTCCACATGAAAGTCTGGATCGGCTCTGAACGTATCGATTTGGTCTTTTGTGACGCCACCAATATAATCAAATAATCCAGCTAACCCCATAGCCATTCTTAATGTATTATCTACGACGATCGTCCAAATCATCTCTTTAATTCTAGCTTCTCCTCGCCAATAGTTAGTAAAGGCATGGAATAGTACCTCGACATCATATACAAAGCTATCAAATTCGAAAGGACCTGTACCAACTAAATCATCAGTTGCTAAATCTAAATAGGTATATCTAGGTGTAGACTCAGGTGATAAAATATGCGTGGCTCCAAAGCAGAGTAAATCTAATAACGCACCAAAAGGTTTACTTAAAATTATTGTAAAACTGTAAGGATCTATATTATCATCTGCAATAAATGAGTCAAAGATAGGAGTCCCGTCAACATGAAAAAAGACTGAGCTTGGGAATGCTTCTGAAGTATTACCAGGAAGATCACCTGTGGCATTAATGAAATATTGTACTCTTTCAAAATTCCATTTTACATCTTCGGCAGTCATCATTGTTCCATCATGGAATTGTACTCCTTGTCTTAACGTAAAAGTGATTTGAGTATTACTATCCCAAACCCATGATTCCGCAAGCACAGGCTTTATTGTATAATTAGGATGAGTTGAGTAATCGTACTCAACTAATCCCTCTATAACTTGGTGTTGTATATTTTTTGATGGGACATCCCAAGTATCAATTGGATCAAGTGCTAAAGGATTACTCGCATAACCCACTTTAAAGGGAACAGTGGAAGAAGGAATTGGATATTGGTCAATTGATTTTATTCCATCTCCGTTATATTCATTCTGGTAATTTAGAATTATTGAACTAGCTGTCATTAAGGGAAAAAGTATAAGAAAAAGAAGAAAAAAACCATAAGTTTCTTTTTTCATTTTATTTCGCCTCTTCTGATTGTTTTTATATAAATTCATCAAAAAAATGATAATTTTATTAATTAAAATACCATACTATTATAAAAATCTTTTCTTGAACACTTTTCTAACAATTAAAACACCATCTAGCTTGAATTCTCTAAATAAAAAGATTTGAAAATACTCTTCATTATTTTAAAGAACTCGAAGTTATTGGCTCAAATGCATTTGGAATAGAAATATTCAGTGATCAATCTTTGCATGCATTTCAGCATTATTTAAATTTTTTATCAGAAGGATTAATAGATCCTCAGATGCTAATTACTCACAAATTTCCACTTAACGCTTACAAGGATGCATTTGATACATTAGCTATAAAATCTGAATCTCATGCTGTCAAAGTTGTATTCAAGTTCTTAAATTCAAAAAATTAATAATATATTCATTACTGGACAATAATTTAAGTTATTATATTTACAGAAACTTTAAGTAAATGTAATAATTAATATTTTTGATTTAGTTAAATCGGTGAAGGTGAAACATATAGTTCTTGAATTAATTGCTTCAATATATACAATACTTATTGGAATCACAATGCTTGGTATGTGGTTTTTTTTATTAATAAAGAGAGAAGTACCAGAACTTAAAACTAAACCAACACAAATATTTTTTCATTTAATCGCTGAATTTATTACAGCTGTAATGCTTATACTCGGTGGAATTGGATTTATAATAGATCAACCTTGGGGTATTGCAATATTCTTTATAGCTATTGGAATGGCAATCTATTCAACGGTAAATGCAGCAGGTTTTTATGGCCAGTTAAAAGATTGGCCAATGTTTATTACATTAATGGTATTTACTATTATTTCTCTTTTTTTCGCAACATTGATTGTAATAATCCAATTCCAAATATTTTGATAATAAATTAAATAATCCCTTTTTTTTTAAAATCGCGAATTTCATCATCTAAATAGCCAAGACGTTCAAGTATATTACTAGTTTGTTTTCCAATTTTAGGAGCGATGTTTCTGATTTTTAAAGGAGTTCTTGAATATTTTATAGGTGAAGCCACATTTTGGACCTTCCCAAATTTGGGATGTTCCATTTCTAAGACCATATTACGTACCTTAATTTGAGGATCATTACAAGCCTCTGCAAATGAATTTACTGGCATAACACATGCATCTAAGGTTTTAAAAATGTTTATCCATTCCCATTGAGTTTTCTTTAAAAATTCTTTTTGTATCTCTTCAAATAGTTCTTCTCTTTCTTTTCCTTTAACAAATTGCTTTGGTTTTAAATCCTCACGATTAAGACCCTTACAGAATTCTCTCCAGAATTTAACTTCAACAATACCAACAGATAGAAATTTGTTATCTTTTGTTTTATAAACATTATAAAAAGGAAAATCACCATGTAAGGGATTTTGGGTTTCAACACCATCATTTAAATTCTTGGAAAAATGATATGCAGCTACAAGAGGCATAAAAGAAAATACACAATCTGTCATCGATATATCAATAAATTGTCCCTTTCTATCAGGATTCTTCTCTCTTTCAATTATTGCACCTAAAATCCCTATAGCTGATACTAACCCACCCCCAATATCAGCAACTTGAACACCTGGATTTAACGGCTTTCTATCCTTTTTAATCTCATCATATACTACTCGTTCTTTATTTAAATCCAATATCCCACATATTCCTATATAATTGAGATCATGACCTGCTATTTGCTCATAGGGTCCATATTGACCATATCCTGTCAAGGAACAACAAATTATAGATGGATTAATTGAAGCTAATGTATCATAATCAATTTTCAGTTTAGATGTTACCTTAGGTCGAAAAGTATCAAGAACAACGTCAGATTTTTTAACTAATTCATAAAAAATTTCTCTTGCTTTTTCCTTTTTAAGGTTAAGTGTAATAGATTGTTTATTTCTATTAAGAATAAAATTAAAAGCACTTTCACGATATCTTCCTTTTTGAAAGAATGGAGGTGGATGTCCATAGGGGTAATAAGGATCTTCTACTTTAATGACATTAGCACCAAGATCAGCAAGTATCATGGAACAATATGGTCCAGGTAGCATTCTCGTTAGATCTAATACAATTTTCCCTTCTAAAGGTAATGACATATTATTAAAAAAAATAGATAAAATAAAAGTATAGAGGAAAAGTTTGAGATTATAGAAATGTATATCTTTATTTAATACTATTTAGCGAAAATAGGTTTTTTTACTTCTTTGTATCCATTTAATATCTCCTAACTTACTTAATTTAAATATTTCATATTCATTATTATTCCAGATAACAATCCAAGATGAGTCTGTAAAAAAATCTACATGATCGCTAGCATTACTTATTACTTCAATAATGAACTGTGAATCAAATTTTTTATTGATAAATTTAATGTCTCTAAAAAAAAAAAAAATGAATTCTATAATTCAATAATTTCAGATTCCATTTTATCAGTATCTATAATTGCAAAAGTCGCTTTTCCTGTTAAATAACCACATAGTTCCCCAGGGTTAACAATTAAAATACCATTTTCTAGTTTTTTATTTGATAAAGAATGTGTATGACCAGATAAAATTATGTCAAAACTTCCCGAATTTGCTAAAGCATTTATTGTTTTTTGTTTTGGCATATGAGATACAAAGATTTTTTTTCCTCCTAATTCTAAAATCAATTCATTACCATTTTCAGCAAATTCACATATCTGTCCTAAGGTTTGCTTTAAAAATAGTTTATCTCCATCATTATTCCCAAAAACACCATAAAAATTCTTTTTTATCGAATCATTTAACCTATCAAACCATCTCTTTACGAATGGAGCCACAAAATCTCCACAATGGATAAGTGCATCCACATTTCTTTCATTTATTATAGATACTGCTTTCAATATATTATTCATATGATCATGACTATCTGATAAAACTGCTAACTTCATCGCATAAAACTCTTCTTTTAGTTTAAAATTTAATTGAATAAGATATAATTAAATTACATTATTATATGTTTTATATTAATAATGAACTTTTTGTGAATTAGTTATGATCGAAGATTTCTTTAAAACAGAAATAACCTTTGTTAACAACGAATTGGAGAAATATTTTAATCAATTATACAAAATAGAAAAAGATATACTTCTTCAAGATTTTATAACTCAATTAGAGAAATTCATTTTAAATGAGAAAGCAAAGAGAATTCATCCAATTCTGTTAACAGCTGCTTTTGCTGGAGTTGTAAATCCCATGTATTTAGAAGATCAAATTAATCAAATTCGCGAAGTATCCATAGCAGTTGAATTATTACATAATGGACACTTAATTCATGATGATCTTTTAGATGACGATATGATGAGACGGGGTAAACCTACTTTCCATATACAATTAAAGAATGAATTAGATCAGGTTTATAAAGATATTGATCTCCCAAAAAAAGATGAAATAGGTGGATTGTATGGAAGAGATATGTCAATTTTGGGTGGAACGCAAGGATATCTCTTGGGTTTGGATATATTAAAATCTTCTAAATTTCCAGAACAATTAAAACTATTAGCAATTAATGAGTATACAAACGCAATGGATTATTTATTGAAAGGACAATTAATAGAAGAGTACATGAGTTATAATAATATTACTATGACATTAGAACAATATCTAAATATTGCGGAATGTCAAAGAGCAAGGATATTCGAAAAATCCACAAAAATCGGAGCTATTTTAGCTAGAGGAAATCTTCATTATCAAATCAAACCTTTAAGTGATGCTATGTTAAGTATAGGACAAGCTCATTCTATACGTGATGATATTCTTGATTTAGAAAAAGATATTAAAGGAAAAAAGAAAAAAATATTATATATTTTAGCTATTAGCAATACGGATGAAGATCAATCAAAAAGAATGAATGAAATTTACCATAAAGATAAATTAACTACCAATAATATTGAAGAAGTTAAAGATATCTTTACTAAAACCAATGCTTTAATGATCGCTGAGCATTTAGCCAAAAACCTAGTAGAGCAATCTAAAAATTCTTTAAAAGATATTTATCCCGATTTAAACAAAGAACAAAAAAAATTCTTTAACGAATTTTCTGACTTTGTAGTTCAAAGAGATTACTAAAAAATTTCTTTCGATTTTACACAACAATATAAGGTTTATGCTGTCTTTTTAACATCAAATTATTTAACCCTTTAAAAACCTCTAAAACATTATGATTCTCTAAAGCAGATGTTTTATAAAATGCTTCTAATTTTCTCTCTTTTACATAGTTATTAATTAATTCCTCGGCAACAATATCAGAATCGGGTGTATTATCTATTAGATCGCTTTTACTTCCAACTAAAAGAATAGGAATCTTTGAATCAACAGCATTCTCAATTAATTTATCATACCAGAAATCTAACTGATGAAAGGAGGGGTAGTTAACTAAATCGAATACTAATAAAGCTCCATTAGCTCCTTCTATAAATTTAGGAATCAATGGGACAAATCTTTCTTGTCCTCCAAAATCAAAAATAGAATTAACTATATAATTCTCTTTCAATATTTCAGATTTTTTTTCTGTATTAATCTCTAAATATACGGAATGAAAATTTATCCCAATTGTCGGGGATGTGTCAAAATTAAATGAATTAAAACAATATCTGTTAAATAAACATGTTTTACCCACTGAACTGGCGCCACATATTACTATTTTAAAACTAAATACTATATCTTTTCGATCATAACCCATAGATTCATATTCTCTTTAATTATTTTAAATTCAATTAAATTTTATTATGATTTATCAAGAAAAATTATTTATTCAACAGATTTAATTGAGAGAATTATGTGAACCTTAAATAATTTGCTTGAAATGTCGATACTCTATACTATTAATAAGAGTTTCAAAAGTGGAAAATGTTGATACTTTTTAATTTAATAAAATATATTTAAGATCCGACTGCTTGCCCATCTTTACGCCAGTCTGAAGCTCCCAGATAACCATTTTCAAATTTATATATTATTTGGGCTCCTCCAAATTTATAGAACCGCTCTTTCGATATTTGATGCCCTAATCTTGACAGGTCTTTATAGATACTATTTTCAAATCCAGTTTCAAGGATTACTTTAAGATTATCCATTACTCTCCAACGGGGGGCATCTATTGCTGTTTGTGGATTTTGGCCGTATTGAAATATCCTAATCATCATTTGAGCATGCCCCTGTGGTTGCATTGACCCGCCCATTACACCGAATGACATTAAGGGCTCTCGATTTTTTGTTACAAATGCCGGAATTATTGTATGAAAAGGTCTCTTATTCGGACCTATTTGATTTGGGTGACCTTTGATTAAATTAAAACCTCTCGCTCGATTTTGAAGACTTATTCCAGTTCTGGGAATAACAATTCCAGACCCAAAACCCTCATAATTTGATTGTATATATGAAACCATCATTCCATCAGCATCAGCAGCTGTTAAATATACAGTATCACCAAATTTTGGCATACCTGCATCATATTGTTTAGCTGTATTAAAATCAATCAAATTAGCTCTTTCAATTAAATAGCTTGGTTTTAATAGAAAAGAAGGATCAAACTCTAAAGTTGTGGGATCAGATATATATCTATAAACATCAGCAAATGCTAATTTCATCGCTTCGATTTGCACATGTAAACATTCCGGCGAATCCGATTCATACGAGCTTAAATCAATATTTTTTAAAATTCCTAACATAATTAAAGCTGCTAATCCTTGACCATTAGGAGGTATTTCATGAAGTGTAACTCCATTATATTCTGTTGTAAGCGTTTCTTCCCATGTTGCCTTATGATTTTCTAAATCCTCAAGTGTAATTAGACCTCCTGTATTTTTAGCATATTCTACTATCTTTTTAGCTAAAACTCCCCTGTAAAAAGCGTCTCCCTCCGTTTCTGCAATAAGTCTTAATGTTTTTCCTTGGGCGGGAAATTTAAAAAATTCACCAGGTTTTGGAGCTATTCCATTTGGCATGAAAGATTTATGAAAATCAGGGAATAATCGTCGCTTAAACCGTTTTGAGAGAAACGGCCATATTTCTGCCACAATTGGTGAAACTAAAAATCCATTTTCTGCGTATTTAATAGCAGGCTGAAATAATTCTTTAAATTCTAGTTGTCCATATTTCTTTGAAAGCTCAACCCATGCTGAAACTGCTCCTGGTATAGTTACAGAATCCCACCCGTTTATAGGTATTGAATTATAGTGTGAAAAATGTTCTGGTGTCCATGCTGATGGTGATCTACCAGATGCGTTTAGACCAATTACATTCCTACCATCCCACAAAACTGTAAAAGCATCACTACCTATCCCATTAGAAATGGGTTCTACGACAGTTAATGCGATTGCAGAAGCAATAGCCGCATCTATTGCATTTCCACCTTTTAAAATCATTTGAAGTCCTGCTTGTGAAGCTAAAGGCTGGGAAGTTGCTACTATATTATTTGCTAAAATAGGCATTCGCTTGGAAGGATATTTAAAATCCCAATTGAATATATTATTCAAAATTACTCTCCTTTTCCATTGATTAACGTTTTGTAAAATATAATCATAATATCTAAAAATCTATTTTGATTTAATAAAATAGTAAGTATGATATTGCAATTTTAAAAGATAGCTAGTAAAAAGTATTTATGACAACTAAAATCCCTCCTTCAGAAATTGTCATTAGACCTCCAGTAGAAGCTTATTCAGTTTTAATACCTGTAACTGGTGGCTGTTCGTGGAACAAATGTCGTTTTTGTGGCACATATAAAGGTGTCTATGGTGTTACTCAAGATTATGCAATACGATCCTTAGAAGATGTTAAAAAAGATATTGATAAATATGCTCAATCGAATTATCATGGATTTCCGGTTTTTTTAGCGGGAGGGAATCCTACTTCGGCACCAACCGAATATTTAGCCGAAATCATCAAATATGTAAGAGTTAGGCTAAGGAATGTTCCTCGAGTAAGTTGTTATGCTAAATCATTAGATATTTTAAGAAAATCTGATGTAGAATTACAAACACTAGCTAATGCTGGATTAGATATTGTTTATATGGGTTTAGAAAGTGGTTCGAATATAATTTTAAGAATTATGAAAAAAGGGACAAATGCTGAATCTATGATAAAAGCAGGAAAGAAAATTTTAAAAGCTGGAATTAAATTATCCCTATACATCATTCTAGGGTTAGGTAGCCACAATTATTCAGAAGAACATGTGAAAGAAACTGCTAGAGTGTTAACTGAAATTAACCCAACCATTTTTCGGTTCCGAACTTTAAATATCCTACCTGGCACTCCTCTTTGGGATGAATGGAAATCTGGTGAATTTGAATTATTAACCCCTTTAGAAAATATAAAAGAGGAAAGAGATATCATTGCTAATTTAGGTGAAAATGTCTCTTCTCAAGTCTTTAACGACCATGTATCTAATTATTGTACAATTGAATCTTCAAATATAAAAGAAGATCGAGATATGTTTATTAAAACCTTAGATTCTTATATTAATGACCCAAGAATCCAAAACCTGCCAAGAAAAAATTTAATTAGAATGTGAATACTTAAAGACAGAACTAATAACGCCTTCTTCAAGCTTTAAGAACTTTATCCAACGTATCAATGAAAATCTTATAATTAGATATTGAGTCTATAAGGAACTCATTTATTTTGTAAATCCGAATATAGCCATTTAATCCTTCCAAGTCATTTTTATTATCTTCTAATTCTACTCTCATTTTTTTTAACATATCATTCCATTTTGCAAATCTATTAATGACTGCTCTAGAGAATTTTAATAAGATCATTCCTGCGGATTCAGCACCATATGTAATTTTGCCTCTAGTTGAAATCTCTGATTTTTCTACTAATCCATTTTCTAAGAGTAAATTGACTTCTTCAGAAATCTTCCCTACAGATAAACCTGTGATTTTTTGTATGGTTTTTTGAGTAAGATATTTTCTTGTAATAAAATATCCGAGAATCCTAATAAACATAGGATCTCGACTTGAAAACATTGGAGATGCTGCGAGTTGATTTAATATATCTTCCTCAACTAAATAAACTTCTGGGGCAAAAGAAATCTTTTTCACACGTTCTTCTTTATTCATCAATTTGAAGGATTTTGAAGTTATCTCTTTTAATGTTTCATTGCTTGAATTATTTATTATCAACGGGAATAAAATTTTATAAATTTCAAAAGTTTCAAGCAATTCATCAATTCTTTTTGAAAGATGTTGTGCTCCTTTTTTAGATTGTCCAATTAATTTTATTAATTCTTCCTTTTTATTTTTCAAATAAGTTTCTAAAGGACCAAAAGAACTTAATGCAATTTCAATCCCTTTTGTGGTAAGGTCTTCAAGTTTCCCAGTAAATGAATATGTAAATGTATGAGTATGAGGAATACGTTCTTTTTGAAAAATTCCTGTACCAGTCATAACTGATAAGAATGTAGAAATTGAACCCATCGAGAACCCCGTTAAATACTTTAATTCTTTCTGAGTTAACTTTTCATGAATTAATAAATATGAGGAAATTGTTGATATTTTTGGATTAACATGTTTACTTTTAGCAATATCCAAGAGTAATTCTACAAGTTTATTTTCATATTTTCGCAGTTTATCACTAAAAATGTGACTATCAGTTCCAGAATCTTCTTCAACTGTCATTTACTAATTAAATATAGGTTAAACAACTTTATAAATATTTTCATGAAATTTGAAATTTAAAAATTAAAATGATGATTCAAATTGTTCTGGCTCTATTAAAACCAGAATAATAATAATTAGTAGCTCTATATATAGTTAATTTTCTCCCTGGAGTTTTTTAATTAACTTTTTTGAAATCTTCTAAAGCTTTCTGAAAGATATCAATTCCAAAATCTACTACTTTGAATTGTTCTAAGAATTCTTCCACCCGGGTTTTAATTACATTATAGCCATTCATTTCTCTCAATTCATCCTTTCTTTTTTTTAATTCATCTAAAATTTGAGTTAATCTATATCTATTGTGAGCTATATTTTTAAATCTTTGAAAAAATTTGAAGAAATTAAAATAACCAATTGATTCTAAAACATATCTTTTTTGACGTATACCTGGTAGTTTTTGAATTTCAATATATCTTTGCTCTAATAGATAATTTAAACCTTCAGAAATTAGACCAACTGATAAACCAGTCAATTTTTGTAAATCAGCTTGAGTTAAACTTTTGCGAGTAATTAAATATGCTATAATAGGATGATATTTTATCTCTTCAATAACAAAAAGCTCATTATTTAAAATTAAATTAATTAGCTCTTGTTCAATCGCTGTTACCTTTTGATTCTTAACAGCTTTAACTTTTGAATCTGCGTTTTGTTTTTTTTTACTTTTTTTTATAGGATAATCTTGTCCAATAGCACTTTCCATAAAGTTATCAAATAAGGATAAGTGATATTCAATATAACTTTGTAGTTCTTTTGTTCTTTCTAATATTATATTAAAAAGTTTAATTTCCTTTTCATTAGGTTTTAATTTTTCTAAAGTTCTTAATATTTCCTTTATTTTTTCAATGGTTTCATACAACACATTAACTCCAGCTTCTTTACTTACAGCAAATAATTCTTTATAATTCTCTGAAATAATATGATATCTAAATTTATTTTTACTATTGGGTGCCTTCTCTTTCAATAGTATCCTTGGTTCATATGAAGAATATTGATTTAAAAAAGTTGATATTGATCCGCTTGATATACGCTTTGATCGAAATTTTGTTGATAATATCTGAATCTCTTTTTGTGTAAGACTTGCATGGATAAGGAAGTATCCCAAAATGTGGGACTCTAAGTCAGATCTTCTTTTATTTTTACCAGATTCTACAATAAAATCTAGTAATTCTTTTTCATATGTCCTGATTTCTTCTTGATATATAAAATCTTCGCTTTTTTTAGACATAGCTTAAATATAATAAGATCATTTAAATATTTAAGTATTATGAAATTTCATAAGAAATGAAAACATTTAAATATGTTATTTATCTATCAAATCTTGAAACCTTCAATTAATATGAAAATTCACATAACTTGAAAATTTATAGGTGATGAAAAATTTCAGAACAGATACAATTAAATGATCAATATTTAAAAAGAAAATTAAACACAAGAGAACGAACACACTCAAAAGTACCAAATTCAAACATATCCATGATAGCAACCATTTTAGGGAGCGTTTCCATTGATGAATTGAAAAAAGTAATTAAAAAAATGCAAAAAAGGCATCCTATACTCAATGCACATTTACAACCTGAAGGAAAAGAACTTTATCTTTTAGCAAATGGTAGTTTAGAAATCCCCTTAAAAGTAATCAAGCGTAACTCTGATGATCAATGGAGGGATGAAATTATTCAACAACATAAAATACCCTTTGAAATGGAGAAAGGACCATTAATTAGGTTCATAATACTGCATTCAACTGAAATTTCAGATTTAATTATCTTTTGTCAACACACGATATGTGATGGCATGTCCTTAGCATATTTAGTAAAAGATATAATGACATATTTAGGAGATCCCTCAAACAATGTTGAATTACTGCCACCCGCTCCATTAGTTAACGAAGATAATATACCTGCTGATATTAAGCCAAGTTTAATGATGCGAATCTTTGGAAAGACAATTAATAAGAAATGGGAAAAAAATGAATTGCTTTTTAACTATGATGATTTTTATGCTCTACACGATGTTTTTTGGAACAACTATACTTATAAAGCGCACTTATACGAGCTTTCCAAAGAAGATACCCAAGCATTGATTATGGCTTGTCGCAAAAATGGTGTGACCGTGAATACAGCATTGATGATTGCGTTTGCCATTGCTCAAAATCAATTGAATACTGACTCTCCTAAGTATTTACAGAATATTTCATTTGCCGTAAATCTAAGAGATCTTCTTAATAATCATGCTGGCGAACAATTTGGTTTTTTTGCAGGAGGAATGCAACTGAAATTTAAATATTCTGAAAAAAATAATTTCTGGGAAGTTGTTAAAAGGATTCATATTGAAGCAATGCCTACTGAAGCAAGAAAAAAAGCATTAATAAGTACTTTAGATGCATTTGCGATAAATCCAACTTTAATTGAAGCTCAAATTTTCGCTGCTTTTGGTTCACTCATCTCATCAACTTCAAAAAGCTATGATAAAATTCAAGCATTTCTCTCTGATAAGAAAAATGTAGCAAATAAAATGGTCAAGAAAAAGCTTTCGAAAGGATTTGCAATGGCTCAAATAATGACTAATCTCGGAAAGACAGGCTTTCCAGAAAAATATGGAGACTTAATTTTGAAGAATCTCATTTTGATGCCTTCTTGTTCACCCTACACCGAATTAGTCTTAGGTGTAGTCACACATGGAGAAGCTCTAAGCATAACTTTAAATCACATGGAAGAATCAATCTCCTCGAAAAAAATTTTGAAAATCAAAGAAAGAGCAAATCAAATCTTAATGAAAGCAATATCTGGTAATTAATTATTCATTAGTTAAATTTTTTTTTTATCCTTTTTTCATATTTTTTTTTAAGATCTTCCCAAAGTTTAATTACAACCTTATAGCCAGAAAATCTCATTAAATTTACATCAATAAAATCCTTTATTTCATCATATCCATTTAATTTTTGAAGCTCTGCTCTATTAACTTCCAAATCTTCTTTCATTTCAAGAAATTTTGCCTCCCATTTGATATTTGTTTTCAGGAGGTTAATTGCTCTACTAAAGGTTTCTGCCACAACTGATTCCATAGAGTAAAGCCATGGTTTTGATTTTTTAGAAATCTTTATTAAATCAAACTCCAGAAAATCATTAAGCTCTTGAGAAATTTTTCCTGCAGAAAAACCTGTTAAGGCTTGGAGTTCAGATTGAGTTAAATCTTTTCGAGTTATAAAATAGAAAAGTATTTTTGAAGTTATTTCACCCCGAACAGAAAAAATAGTATATTTTAATAATGTTTCGATTATCGCATTTTCTACCTTTATAATTTCAAGATCAAATTTCTCTTCTATATTCATAGTAAATTTTCTTCCTTTTTTTGTTTAAATATGAATTCTATATCAGACCAGATATTTTGAACGGTTTCAAAAGTTTTTATTAAGCTCTTTATTCGTTCAGAAAGAAATTTAGCTCCTTTTTTATCTTTATATTTTTCGATCTCAATAATCTTTTTTTTAAGATATTTATTAATTTCTATGAATTCCTCTAGTGTTGCTTCTGCTGTATCTCCATACTTCTCGGGCGCATTTAAATATAGATATTTATTTGTTTTTGGAACTTTTTCCTTTCTTATAACACCAAGAGCTAATATCTTTCTCAATTTTTTTGAGATTGTGCCTGCAGAAAGCCTTGTTAAATCTTTTAACTGTTTTTGAGTTAATTTTTTGTGTATTCCAATATAACCAAGAATTAATTGAAGATTTGGATCAACACTCTTCGATCGTCCAGAATCTAATACAAATTCAATTAGAATTTGTTCATATTCTTTAATCTTCCCTTGGAATTTATGATTTCCAGGTAAAAGGTTCTTATCTATCATTTCTTAATATTATTAATGTGCGAACAACTATTTATAATTTTTCATCTTTCATGAAGAATGAAAAACATTTATATATGCAGTTTCATATTATTTTATTAGGTTTTTTATTATTCATGAAATATAAAAAACCCTAACGGTTGATAAGTATGAACGCAATCGAAATAAAAAATCTAATAAAATATTATAACAAGGGAAGAGTTAAAGCTGTTGATGGTATTTCCTTTGAAGTCCCAGAAGGTTCTCGATTTGGTTTTCTTGGACCAAATGGGGCGGGAAAAACTACGACGATTCGATGTTTACTTGGATTTTTACATATTGATGCAGGTGATATAACTATTCTTGGACAGAAAATTAATCCCATAAAGGATGTAGAAATACGAAATCGAATTGGATATTTACCTGGGGAGCTTGGAATCTACAAGGAGATGAGTGTTACTCAATTAATTAAATATTTTGCGAAGCTTTATAAAATCGAAATTGATTGGAGATTTGTAGATGAGGTTGCTGACCGCCTTAAAATCGAAATGGAGCGAAAAATGGGCATTCTTAGCAAGGGCAATAAGCAGAAAACAGGAATTTTAGTAGCATTAATGGGCAAGTTCGATTTATTAATCATGGATGAGCCAACTTCAGGACTTGACCCATTAAATCAGAGTGAGTTTTATCGAATTATATCTGAGCGTCAAAAAGAATCAAATTGTACTGTCTTTGTGTGTTCTCATGTCCTTCCAGAAATAGAAAAATTCTGTGATAGAGTAGCAATCATCAAAAAAGGAAAAATTGTGGAGATTTCAGATGTTAGAGATCTTAAAGCGAAGAATTTGAAAAATATTGAATTAATCTTTAAAACACAGAAAGGGTTAGAAGCGTTTAGAACCTATTTAGCATCTGAGGTTCCAGAAGCTATTGTGAAACAATCCTACCATGTTGAGCTTCAATTTCTAGTCCCTCCAGAACAGACTCGAAAAGTTTTGCATGAAATTAGTGAGAAAGACTGGGATGGGGCTCCTATAAGAGATATTTCAATTACGCATTCCACTTTAGAGAATATTTTTATGCAATATTACAAAGATAGTAGTACAGAAGGAGGTGAAGCTGCATGAGAGCGATTGAAATTATGCAGAAAGAAATTACGTCAAATAAGAAAGGTATTATTCTCTATACAGCTTTAATGGGACTATTTTACCTGTGGTTTGTTTCAATTTTTGATCCTGTCTTTTTTGCGGACTTCGAATCTTTGTTAGAATCTTATCCAGAAGCAATAAGGCAGATGATAGGTGAATTTTATTCATTAAGCACTATTGGTGGTTTAATGAACATTTATCTTTTTTCAATGTCTATATTCTTTTTTGGAATTTATTTTATACTAAAAGCTTCCCAAGACATTCCAAGAGAGATTGATAATAAAACAATCGATCTAATATTGTCTAAACCTATTAAACGATGGGAATTTTCGCTTGGGAAATATTTATATCATATTCTAGGTGCTGTAATAGTTTTATTAGGAGTAATGTTGGCAGTTATTCTGGGTATTTTTATCATGCCAAATGTTGTTCCTAATGAAATTCCATGGGCAGAATTTTTGACAGCTTTTCTTGTAATGATCTTACTGAATTTAGGAATTGTTACCACTGGATTTTTTTTCTCAACATTCATGGATACTAAGAAATCTCTTGTTTTAAGTTTTGGTTTAATTATCTTTTTCTATGCAGTTGGTCAATTCTGGAAGAGCTTTGGAGTGAGCATGGAAGGTATTAAATATATCAGTATTTTCTATTATTCTGACGTATCAAACCTCCTTGTTAATAGTAATTGGGACGCAATACCCATAAAAATTGTATTTCTCTCATGTTATATTATTATATTAGCCTTGGGGTCATTAGTAATCTTCAACAAACGGGATATTCCCGTCTAAATTTATATTTTTTCCTATTTTTTTTGTACATTACTCTCATAATTGGTATAGAAATACTAATTAAATCCTCAATAGCAAAAATTTATAAGTTTGTCATAATACGAATATCTTTAATATTATAATTTATATTTTTACGTTATAATAAGAATATAATAAGATCTTCAACGAGGCTAA
>CAYNEU010000617.1:0-9930 GCA_964396275.1 uncultured archaeon
ATATATTTAAGTTTTACTTTCTTGTCTAAAAATGAAAGAATTTATTAAAGTCTAGAGTAAAATTTTCAAAAATAAAAGCATTCTCAAGTTTTAATGAGATTCTCTCCCTTAGGAAAGATACTTTCTATTTTCTAATAAATATTTAAAAAAGACTCTTAATTTACATTTTTAGATTTATTATGAAATATGATTTTGATAGAATAATCGATCGTACTGGTACTGATTCTGTTAAATGGGATAAACAATTTCTTAAAGAACACTTTAAAACTGATGACATTTTGCCTCTATGGGTTGCTGATATGGATTTTCAATGCCCTCAACCAGTCATTGATGCTTTAAGAAAGAGGGTTGACGCAGAAATTTATGGATATTGCTGGTATAAAACTCCTACATATTTAGATGCTGTTTCGAATTGGATGAAACGAAGACATGGATGGGAAATTGATAATGAATGGATAGTGTTCAGTCCTGGAATTGTTCCCGCTATTTATATGTTAGTTCAAACGCTTACTAATGTGGGAGAGAAAGTAATTGTTCAACCACCAGTATATTATCCTTTTTTTTCAGCTGTAGAAAATAATGGACGTATTTTATTAACAAATCAATTACATTATGAGAATAAGAGGTATACTTTTGATTTCGAAGATTTTGAACAGAAAGCTAAGGATCCATTAACTAAGATGTTTATTCTCTGTAGCCCTCATAACCCTGTGGGGCGCGTTTGGACTGAAAAAGAACTTAGAAACCTTGGAGATATTTGTTTAGAAAATGATGTAATAATAATTTCAGACGAAATTCATCACGATTTAATTCTTTCAGGATATAAACACACTCTTTTTTCTACAATATCAGATGATTTTGAGAGAAATACAATTATGTGTACCGCACCAAGTAAAACATTTAATATTGCTGGTTTAAAAACTTCTAATATAATTATTCCAGACGAAAAAATGAGAAAATCATTCATAAATGTAATATCTAATAGGAATAGTGTTATGAGTTCTAATGCTTTTGGTATAGTTGCATTAATTGCGGCTTACAATGAAGGAGAAGAATGGTTAGATCAAGCCTTGAAGTATATTGAGACTAATTTTAAATTTTTAAAAGAATATGTTAATGAAAAACTCCCTAATATTGATTTCATTGATCCAGAAGGGACTTATCTTGCTTGGTTAGATTGCAATAGATTGGGTATGGATGATGAAGAACTTAGTGATTTTATGCTTAAAAAAGCAAAAGTTGCACTGGATGATGGTAAAATTTTTGGTCCAGGTGGAGAAGGATTTGAGAGAATTAATGTAGGGTGTCCACAATCGATTTTAAAAGAGTGTATGAATCGTATAATCTATGCATTAAATGAAAAATAATTTTTTTATCGTAACTACTTGTATTGAATTCAATAAAGTATTGGGTTTTGACTTCTTCTCACGTCTTTATTAATGAAAACCCTAAATTTTTCATTGTTCTCATCTATAAATTCCCAAAATTCATTATAAATATCTTCAAGAGACATATTTTTTTTCTGAAAATTTGTTTTTCGATTTTTTTGGTGATTATGTATATTCTTTGGAATTTCTTTTGGTTTATATTTAATATAATTGCCTTCTAAGATTAAATTTTCAAAAAGGTCAAAGTCATCTTGTTTAATACTATTAAAATCAGAACTCTTTTCGTCATTTGACTTATTTTCAAATTCAAAATCCACTCTTTGGTAACCTCGAACCTGAAAATTTTTATCTACAAACGCTTGAAATTGATGCTCACACACTAATCCTCTGGCAATTGACATTGTAGTCAGCTGTTTTGCTTCTGAAATTACAGTTTTAGGAACTTCTAATGTCTTTTTAGATTTGCAAACTGGACATATAAATTCAACCTTGGATCTATTGATATTTGGATTCCTCTTAACTTCTGTAATTGCCATTATAACACCTTCTTGAAATTATCTAAAATTAACAATAAAAACCCCATTTATTTCATTATGAAAAGTATAGGATTTAAGTTCGAGGACTATACCTATTAAGTAATTTATAAATAATCAAAATTAAGTATTATCAGGATCAAATTTGATATTCATATTATTCTCATCCATTTCAAAATTTATCTCTAAATTTGATACTAAGTCACTTTCAATTTTGAAACAATGAGAACCTTTGGTAAATTTCTTTAAAGTGTCATCATCTAATTTTATTAAGAGACTAATACTATCATTTAGATTAATTGTTCTGCCACTTAATTTACCTTCTATAATATCATCTAAACTAAAGGATTCTCCTCTGTGATAGATCAATAGACTACTTTTTATCGTATCTAAATTAACATTTTCTTTAGAAAAATTTAATTTTATGTCATCTAAGTAAAATTCTCCATATTTAGATAGATCAAGAGTATTAGGATCAAACGTTTTTATATTAAAATCTCCAATTTCTATTTCTTCAGGAATTACAAATGGTATAAGTAGATTAATAAATCTTATTTGCAACGAATCCGTTTTTGCGTCACCATCCGCATCTACTGTAAAAACACTCTTATTTGGTGGAAAAAGCTTTTTTATCAACACTTTGAAAGCAGATATATCATATGACATAAGTTGTAAACCTACTTCTTTTATATGGGTTATTTTTAAATCTAAATATTAATCGTTTTCTACTTCTGAAATCTTTACGGGACGATTCTCTTCATATGATTTCTGAGCGGCTAATGCTACTAAAACATTTTGCAAACCATCTTCCCCGTTTGGTTTAGGTTCTATATTTTTACCTAAGCAATCAAAGAACCTTTTTAATTCAGTAGAATAAGATTCCATATATCTTTCCATGAAAAAGTATGGAATTTTGTCAATATTAGTACATTCAGCAGTATAAATACGAACAGTATTAGTTGCCTCATTATCAGCTACCACACATCCTTTAGAGCCGAATACTTCAACACGTTGATCATATCCATAGACTGCTTGACGAGTATTATCAATTATGCCTATTGCTCCATTTTTAAATTTTAAAACAGCTACAGCCGTATCTATATCTCCAGCTTTCCCGATTTCGGGATCAATAAGTACCGATCCCGTTGCATAGACTTCTTCTACTTCGCTTCCAGCTTGGAATCTTGCCATATCCCAATCATGAATCGTCATATCAAGAAAAATTCCGCCAGAGACTTTTATATAGTCTATTGGAGGGGGAGCAGGATCCCGAGAAGTAATTTTAATAATTTGAGGCTCACCTATTTGACCAGAAGCGACTGATTCATAACATCTCATAAAATTACGATCGAAACGTCGGTTAAACCCCACCATGAGGTTTATGCCGGTTTCTTTAACTACTGAAAGTGTTTCTTTAATCCGTTTTATATCCGTATCAATCGGTTTCTCGCAAAAAATCTGTTTATTCGCTCTGGCAGCTTCCTGAATGAATTTAGCGTGGGTATCTGTAGAAGAGCAAATTATTACTATTTCAATTTCAGGATCATTAAAGATTTCATAAGCATCTGTAGTGAGTTTTGGTACACCTTTATCTTCTGCCCATTGTTTCAATTTATCATTTATGTTCACATCAGCCACAATTTTTAAATTAACATTAGGTATTTTATGTAATAGATTTTCGATATGTATTTTTCCAATTCTACCAGCTCCAATTACTCCAACTGTAAATTTTTTCGCCAAAATATATCACATAAACACTTTTTCTTCTAAATTTCAGAAAATTATTGAAGTTATTAAATAAGATACTTATTTAAAGTGAAATATCAAATATTTAATTACATTTAATTTTAGTATTTAAAATTAAAAAATTTTTTAAAATTAATTTTAAAAATTGTTGATTTTATGAATGATAAGAGATCTCAGAAAGTTCCTTTAGGCAAGAGGATTGCTTTTGCAATTGGTGAAGTTGGAGATAATACTGCTATGCAAACATTTTCATTTCTGATTTTTACTTTTTATTTTGCAATTGTAGGAATACCTGTCCTATGGATTAGCGGGGGATTTATTATTTGGAGTTTATGGAATAGTATTAATGATCCCCTGATAGGATATCTTTCTGATCGAACAAAAACTAAATGGGGAAGAAGGATTCCTTGGATGGCAGGTGCTACTATACCCTTAGCAGTTGTGATGATATTACTTTTTACTCCTCCAATTGGTCTTGACTTAACTATAATCAATTTTGTATATTTTATGATTATTCTTATTGTATTCGATACAGTATATACAGCATTTAATCTGAATTATAATGCTATCTTTTCAGAGATGTACGTAACAATGGAAGCTCGTAGTTCAACAGGAAAAGTACGGATAAGTTTCGTAATGATCGCATTGATTTTTGCGTTTCTTCTTCCTACACTTATTATTGAAAATATTTTAGGTGTAGATCCAGTTACACTAATACCAGATCCAAATACATTAGGACAATATCAATTAACAGGAATTATTGCGGCAATAGTAATTGTTGTATCGTATTTCATTCTCTTGAAATGGGGTGTGAAAGAACCGAAACATATTTCAAAAGATGCTGAAACTGCTATGCCTTTTACTAAAACAATTAAATACGCCTTTAGGAATAAATCGCTTCAATGGTTTTTGATACCTGCATTAGGTACATGGATTGTTATTAATATTTTACCAACGCTAGCACCTCTTTTTATGACGTATGCTCTAAATATTTCAGATCCGATATTAATTGGCCTTCTACTTGCGGTGCAGTTCATAGTAGCAGCACTTTCTACACCACTCTGGGAAAAGATCAGAATTATGAAAGGAGCTCGTGCTGCAGGATTAATAGGAATTGTGGTATGGATATTTCCCGTTTTAATTTTTGCGTTCTCAAGTAGTATTGAGATGGCATTTATTGTGCAAATATTTAATGGTATCGGTCTAGGAGGTGGCCTTTATTTTTATGATCAATGCATCGCGGAAATTATTGATGAGGATGAAATTACACATGGTACACGACGATCCGGTATATATTACGCAGTTCTTAATTTTCTAATTAGGATCTCAATGATTATCAATTTCTTCATAATTGGTATTGTGTTTACTACAACAGATTGGTATAATTACACGCCAAATCCAGGTATAAATACAATTTTGGGGCTCCAAATTTTGATGGGTATTTACCCTGCAATCGTTTTAACACTTTCTTTGATTGGTATGTATTTCTATCCAATTAAAGGAGAAAGACTAAAAGAAAACAGAAAAAAATTAACTGAATTGCACGATCAAAAGAAAATTAGTCTAACTTAAACAAAATCTAATATTTTTTTTCTTTTTGAAAAATCCAGAAAGAATTTATTTCTTTATTTAATTTGTCTATATTAGTTAAATATTTATAATTATAGACTTGAGTATTATGAAAACAATAGAGTTAAAAGCAAAATGGGATCCTAAACCGGGATTTAAATTGGGCTCTAAAGATATAGAAGGAATTTTGACTTATTTAGGCTCACAAGTATGGCGTAATCCTGTTGTTGAAGTAGTAGAAAAACCAAAACCTCAAATTAAATCAAATGAAGTATTGATAAAAGTGAAACGATGTGGTATTTGTGGAAGTGATGTACACATGGCCCAAACATATGAAGATGGATATATTTATTATCCAGGATTAACAGCTTTTCCAGCAACCCTTGGACATGAGTTTGCTGGTGAAATTGTTGAAGTTGGAAGTTTAGCAATTAATAAAAGAACTGGAAAGCTTTATGAAAAAGGGGAACCTGTTACAGTTGAAGAAATGGTCTGGTGTGGCGAGTGCAAACCTTGTTGCGATGGATACCCTAATCATTGTGAAAGATTACAAGAAATTGGTTTTTCTATTGATGGTGCTTATGCTGAATATATTGCTGTACCTGCCAAATTATGTTGGAGCTTAAAGAAGTTGGAAGATAAATATGATGATATTTTTAAGATAGGGAGCTTAGTAGAACCAACTTCAGTGGCATATAACGCAGTTATTGAAAGAGGTGGGGGAATTAGACCAGGGGAGAATGTAGTAATTCTGGGAGCTGGTCCTATTGGTCTAGCAGCGGTAAAAATTCTAAAAACTGCGGGAGCAGCAGTATGTATTGTTTCAGAACCCGAAGAAAGCCGAGCATCATTAGCTAAAAAGATGGGTGCTGATTATGTGATAAATCCTCTTAGGGAAAATTTTGTTGAAAAAATTAAAGAATACACTGATAATGAAGGAGCTGCAATATATCTCGAAGCAACAGGATTACCTGCTATTGTAACAAATGATATACAAAATGCAATATGGGAATGTAAAGCTGTTAATAGTACTGTAGTTATCGTAGCCAGAGCGGAGCAAAATATGCCAGTTTGTGGTGAATATTTCCAAGTAAAGAGAGCTCGTATTGTTGGTTCTCAAGGTCATTCTGGACATGGTAATTTTCCTAATGTAATAAGTTGCATGGCTGCTGGAATGGATATGACACCAATGGTGACAAAGGAAATTTCTCTTAATGAAGTTCCTAAATATCTTAAAATTTTACAGACAGATAAAGAAAATTGTAAAATTTCAGTTAAAATAGCTTAAAGTTTCTAAAAACAAATAATATTTTTGAATATTTTGATAACAAAACAAGAGACTATCAAAACTTTTTTATATCATTTTCATCTATTTTTGTTATTCAAAAATTATAATTTTGGAAGAGATCTGATATTATGAATGAAAATCAAGATGAGGAAGAAGATATTGAATTTGAGGAAGAAACTGAAAGTAGTGAACAAATTCTAGAAAAGCAGAAAAAACTAGACGAAATTACTTTAAAAAGAACCGACACCAGTCATTTTAAGACTCAAAAGCCAGAATCTTTAGAAATTATGGAAAATGAACCTTTTTATAGAGTTCCGTTGACTAACATTATAGAAAGTGAGGATGTATACTATGTTATTGTCGAATTACCAGGATTAGACAAAAAGAATGTTAAAATTTCTCTACAAGAAGGAATTTTAGAATTACTTGGAGAAAAAACAATAAAAGACAAAGAAAAAAAGGATGAGAAAAAAGAAAAAGAGAAAGATAAGAAAGAAAAAAAGGATGAAAAGAAAGAAAAAGAGAAGAAAAAAGAAAAGCATAAGGAAATAAAGGGTAACTATTTACGGAGAGAAATTCGAACCACTAACTTCTTTAGATGTTTTCGTTTACCCGAAGACATAACTCCTGAAGAAATTGATGCAAGCTTTAAAAAAGGTATCCTAAAGTTAACAATCCCTAAAAAATTGGCAGGGATTAGTGAAAAAAAAGTAATAGAAATTAAATAAATTCTAAATTTTATAACAATATAATTTTTTACTCTTTTAATTCATTTTTATAAGATTGATCGTAAATATTCTGATGATTCTTTAGCGACATCTTCAAATGAAGGCTTCATTATCGTTTCAATTGAGGCAAATCCATTATAACCCGATTTTTTAAAAATATTTAGAAATGTTCTAAAGTCAAAATGACCTGTTCCTGGAGCCCTACGGGTGCAATCTGCAAGATGTAGATGAGCAACATTTTGAGTTATTTCCTCTAAATAGTCCCATATATAGCCGGGATCTTCCTCTAAATAAGTATGGAAGGAGTCAATTAATAATTTTAAGTTTTTTGAGCCGATTTCCTCTATTAAATTTACTGATTCAGATATTGTATTATAAGAATCAATTTCAAATCTATTAATTGGTTCAAATAATAATAAAACTCCATTATTTTCTGCCAAACGGCAGCATTCCTTTAGGGATGATTTAATATTATTCTTTTCTTTTTTTGAACTACTCTCAAAATTAAAACGTCCTCGAATTAAACCAATTATAACTTTTGATTGGATTTTTTGTGCAAAATCTAAATAATTCTGAATTCTTTGAATTGCTTTTTCCCTTATATGTTCACTTTGATGTCCTAAAGAATATCCGAAACGAATATAGGTGCTCCCAGTTCCAATAGCAGAGATCTCAAAATTATATGAATCCTTAATATCGTTTATCTTTTCAACATTGATTTTTTCAGGTTCAAGAAGTGATAATTCAATTCCATCATAATTTAAAGAACTTAAAAATTCACATAATTGTGAAAAATGTTTTAAGACTTCATCTTGAGTACTTTTGGATTCATTTAATCCAGAGACAATACTTAATTTCATGATGTAAATATCTATTGAAATTTGAATAGGATAGTGCTTTACTCATATAATAATATTAAGCAAAATTATTTTAAAATTGCAAAAAAAGAAAAATGAATTATCCTTAAATTAAGTTAAAAACCTAATGAGATCTTAAAAATGAAAGAAAACCTAACTACCAAATCTGTCATGTCTTCTTATTTTTTTGGAGATCCTAAAGATGCCACTGTTAATAGAGAATTAAATAGAATAAAAGTACGTTATTATTATTTCAACTTAAAAATTAAATTAAAAACAGAAAAAAACCAAGTTTTAAATGGAAGTTTATTATTGGGAGATGCTATTTTAATAATTGACAATGAAGAAACCCAATTAAATCAATTTGATATTTTCTTTATTCCTCCCGAAAAAGATTTCATTATCAAAGGTAAATATAAGTCCGAATATAAAATTGCTTTAGTTATTAGCCCAACTGACACGAAGGTAGATCTATCTTTTGAGGTACAGAAGTATAAAATAAATAATTTTATAGCTCGAGGGGAACCTAGCTCCAGTGAAAAAATGTCAACTTATAGAACTGTATGGACGGCATTTAGCAATGGCTTTTTTATGTCAGGTATAACAAACATTCCTAATGAATCTCTGAAAACAGGTGTGGTAACTAGCGTCAATCTTGAAAGGGATAAAGAAAAAGGAAATGTTGAAATTTACTCCCATATTCATCCAAATTATCCTGAATTATATATTTATCTTATTGATGATGATAGTTATGCTATCACCCAATATTTAATAAATGCTAATGGACAATCTGTTTGCAAGGATCTTTCAAATGGAGATGGATTATTCTTTCCGGGACATTTAGGGCATATTAATTTTGCAAAACCATTTTATAAAAATTTAAAATTCTGTTCTTATATATGGTTCATTCCAACATTTGGTAAAAAAAAGCAAATAGAACCAATTACTTTAAAAGTTTAAATTGATGGACCATTCTATTATATAAACAAATTTTTATGATTAAATATGACAGATTGGAATTTACCTCCCAAAGAATTTGGTCACATGGATAAACCAAGTGGTATCTATCTTCAAACAATGTCTATAGCAGAAATTAAAAAAAGGGTTAAGAAGAATGATGTTATTATTATTCCTTGTGGTTCTACTGAAAATCACGGTCCCGCAGCTTGTATTGGAGAAGATACATTCTTAGTTACTCGAATGGCAGAATTAATAGCACAGAAAACTGGATGTACAGTTGCTCAACCAACTTGGTATGGATCACATCCATATCATCATGTAGGAATGCCAGGAACTATCATAGTTCCCGAAGAGATCTTTAAAGGGTTACTAAGAGCTATAATGGCAGGGTGTTGGAATATGGGTTTTAGAAAAATGATATTATTAAACGGACATGGTCAAGAATACGTTATTCCAAGTGCAATACACGAGTTTGCCAAAAATTATCAATTACCTATGGTTGTATGCAATGTCAATTGGTATCACGCAATTCCTCAGCATTGTATGGATCAGGAACATGGTGGTCCATTTGAAACACCCTTTATTCATGCAGATGAAGCTGAAACTTCATTCTCAATGACACTATTCCCTGAAATGGTGAAAAAAATAGATATATGTGAGGATAATACCCCTATAAGTTGGATGCCAGAAGGTCATGTAGATAAAGCAGGAAACATTTATCAACGACCTATTAAATGGTATGGTCAAGTTGGATTTGGACCTATTGAAGTGTCTGCTTATCCAGAAGGTCATGTTGGTTGTCCCAGCAAAGCAACTTTTGAGAAAGGAAAACCTGGTATGGAAGCATTTTTAGATTATTTA
>CAYNEU010000618.1:0-3091 GCA_964396275.1 uncultured archaeon
AGGAGGTGCATGGCCGTCGCCAGTTCGTGCTGTGAGGTATCCTGTTAAGTCAGGCAACGAACGAGACCCGCACCTTTATTTGCCAGCAAGAAGTCACGACTTCGTTGGGAACACTAAAGGGACCGCCGTCGCTAAGTCGGAGGAAGGAGCGGGCAAAGGCAGGTCAGTATGCCCCGAAACCCCTGGGCTACACGCGGGCTGCAATGATATGAACAATGGGCTGTGACTCCGAAAGGAGAAACCAATCCCGAAATCATATCTCAGTGGGAATTGTCGGCTGTAACCCGCTGACATGAACGTGGAATCCCTAGTAATCGTGTGTCATCATCGCACGGTGAATACGTCTCTGCTCCTTGCACACACCGCCCGTCGCTCCATCCGAGTGTGCTAAAAATGAGGTATGGTCAGACTGGTCATATCGAGTTTCTAGTATGCGAGGAGGGAGAAGTCGTAACAAGGTAGCCGTAGGGGAACCTGCGGCTGGATCACCTCCTATTTATATTTAATTTGGAAATGAGAATTTTCTTGGGCAAGTTCTTAATTAACTTTTACCTCATTTTTATATTACTGTTTTATAATTATATAAATTCATTTGAAACATACAAAGTATTGACTTTAAAAGAGTAAAAGATTTTAATCATTAATGTTTTTAATACAAATAATAATTGTAAAAAACCTGGGCCTGTAGATCAGTGGAAGATTGTGAGGTTCTATTTAATACCAACCTTCAACGCTTGACTTGCATTCAAGAGGTCACGGGTTCAATTCCCGTCAGGTCCATTCTTCTTTTTTGAATGAAATAAGTCAAACTGAAAAAATAATTATTAGAACTTTAGAAAAAATTAAAATATTGAGGAGTAATAAGAGTTATCATATTTTAGCTGAGGATTCACTTTTCACTTCTAATAAAAATAAGAAATTTTTTAATTATTCATTAAATATTCATTATAAGTATGAAGGTTTATGGAATATTATTGCTAATCATTCTTTTTATATTTCAAGTTACAACTGATAGCGTTGACATGTATAATTTCATCTTAGTTTTTTTTGGCATCATTTTATTAGTTATTATACTAATTTACATTCTCTTAACATCAAAACAAGATTAGTTTATAATTATCTATTTTTTGATGTCACAATTTTTATAATATCTTTATCTTTTAATTCGTAATTTTCTCCTAACCTTTTTTTTGTCCTAGCATCAATCCCAAACATAAAATTTTCAGCTAATTCACTGTGAATTTTTTCTCTTACAAAATCTCTTAATAACGTTCCTTTTTTTACTAGAAATGCATCTGGTAAAACATTGTTTTTGTTATCTGAATAAGAATTAATCTCTGATACAGGATAAACACAAATTTGATTTGCTATGATAAATGAAGCATAATCTAATGCCTTTTGAATTCCTGTACCCCCATATTTTTTTAAAAGTTTCTCTTTAATCTTTTTCAGCAGCTCTAGTTCTTCCGACTTCAATTTATTTTCATTACTAATTTCGAAATCATTTGATCCTGGTAAATAATTAATCACGTTTTCTTCATGATATTTCCTTAAAAAATGCTCCGCTAACGCACTACAAGGAATAATCGGATCCACATATTTCTTTTTTAACGTTATTAAATTATTATCGCTAATTTCCTTATCAATTTTGTTTGCCAATATTAAAATAGGTTTAGATTTTCGTCTTAAAGTTTTTACAAACTCTAAAAGCTCAATATCTGACCATGTGGAGGGATTTTTACCTTCTAAATTTGAATCTTTTAATGAAAGGATTATCTGTTGTTTAGTAATTTTTACACCTGAAAGCCTATCATATAATGCCTCTACAACTTTTTTCTTCTCTGTTGTTATGGTCTTAGTAAATTTTGTCCAATCTTCTCTTTCAAGTATTTCTTTAAACCATAAATTTATTTCCTCTTCTAGAAATATTATATCATCGTAGGGATCGTTTTCTCCCATAGATATTAATTTTCCAGATTTATCGAGGGATCCAGTAATATCTACTATATGGAGAAGAACATCGGCTCTGATCAAGTCATTTAAAAATCTATTACCTAAACCCTTTCCCTTATGTGCATCTGGAACTAACCCCGCAACATCAATTAAATTAATTGGTATAAAACGAGTTCCATCAATACATATAGAATTTTGAGGATTATCGATGACATTTAATTCTTTACAGACACATTTGTTTTTTACATAAGCTACTCCCTTATTAGGCTCTATCGTAGTAAATGGTATTTCACTAACCTTCGCATGTGTTAAACAAGCGGCATTCAAAAATGTGGTCTTCCCACTGCTAGGTTTCCCAATAATACCTATTGTTAAGGTCATAAGTATATTGAATTATGATATCTTAAAATTATTCCTTTTTCCTATATAACTTGTAAAGCTGATTAAGATATGTCTCTAACTCACTATAAGAATCTAGATCAGAATTAGATTCTGTTACTATATTCATTCTTTCAGTATTTTGTACTTTTGATAAGGAATTTTGAGGTTCATCTTTTTTAGAGTCATCTAAAGTTTGAATTACATTTTCAGAATTATTTGGATGAGTTTTTTTACTTTTAATCGCCATTTTTTGAAGGTAATTCCCTTGATTATTAATTTTTGAGTTAAAATTCGCTTTAAAACTATTTTTAGTTTTATTTAAGATTCTTTCATTGTTTTTTTTAATGTCTGAAATTAATATTGAATTATGCTTTATTAAGGGGATTTTTAACAAAAAAGATTCTTTAATTGAGTTTACTCTTATAATACATTGACCTTCCTCTAAAATTGATAAATAATTCTTATCTTCAACTTCAATATTTAATAATTCGCACATAATATCCTTTTCCATATGATTTTTAAACGTTAATACAACACCATTGTTTGCCAAGATTTCTTTACTTATATCTGGACGTGTTGCTAAAGTTATTAAACATTCTCCCGTTCCTCTTTGCAATAATGCAATATCTTCTAAATAAGTAGTTAATTTACTCTTTTTCATTAAATCTTGTGGAGCGAAATATTGAGCATCTTCAATAATTGTGATATGCTGGATTCCATTGAAATCATATGAACCTTTTGTCAAATTTATATCCCA
>CAYNEU010000619.1:0-10695 GCA_964396275.1 uncultured archaeon
AAGTTATCCCGCTTTTGCCGCTACATGTTCAAATGCAGGTGCACTCGGAATCCTTGCTTCAGTAATGTATCGAAAACCTGAACCATTACGTGAAGCTCTCCATGAATTACAAGCTCTAACTGATAAACCCTATGCTGTAAATGTAAATTTATTTCCTATGTTAAGACCCATAAAACAAATCGATTTAGTTAAAGCTATGATCGAAGAAGGTGTTAAAATTATTGAAACATCAGGACATGAAGCTCCAGATAAATACATTCCCTTATTCAAAAAGAATGATATTATTTGGATCCATAAATGCGCAGGGGTGAGATATGCCAAAAAAGCAGCTTTATTAGGAGCTGATATAGTAGAAGTTGTCGGTTGGGAAAATGGTGGTGCTACCGGGCGATATGATATTGGTACTATAGTATTAGCACCTGCTACTATTGACGCTTTAGAGATACCTGTTGTTGCCGGAGGGGGGATATCAGATGGAAGAGGTGTAGCTGCTGTTTTAGCATTAGGAGCTCAGGCAGCATTAATAGGGACTCGTCTTTTAACGACCCAAGAATGTCCAATTCATGATAATTTAAAGAAAGCCTTAATAAATACTAGTATCTATGATACAACCATTATTATGCGATCTCTTAATGCTACTCATCGAGTTTGGAACAATGATGCTGCTAAACTCGTTCTTGATCTAGAAAACTCAAAAGGTGACCAAATGGAGATATTTAATGCTGCTGCCGGAGCAAAATCAAAACTTATGTATGAGGAAGGTGATTTAACTGCTGGTATAATCTCTGTAGGTCAGGGTATTGGACTAATTCACGATATACCAACGGTTAAGGAATTGATTGATCGAATAATGAAGGAAGCTAATGATATCATTCAAAATCTTTATAATTCATAAAAAGTTGAATTTAAGGAAAAAACAATGAGCTCAACTGAAGAAGCTATGAAGAAATGGTTCGGTAATTTTCCATCTAAGATATTTGCAGATAACACTTGTTATCTTATAGGAGCATGGGCTAATGTAAATGTAATAAAAACTGATGAGGGATTAGTGGTTTTTGATCTATCAAACAGAATATATCATCTTCGTATATTCAATAAAATTCGTAAGTTTTCAGATAAACAAATAAGATATATTATCTATTCGCATGGGCATTTTGATCATTGCTTTGGATATGCTTCAATCATTAAAGAAGTAAAGGATAAAGTATGGGAGATGCCTCAAATTATTGCACATGAAAATATTTTAGATAGATTTGAAAAATATAGAGAATTAGATAGATATCATAGTTGGATTAATAGTCAGCAATTCTCTTCAATAGGAACTATACCAAAAGAGGGAGTTTCAGCAAATGATGTACTCAACCCCACAATAATTATTTATGGAAATAACACGTATGAGTTTAAATTAGGAAATTATTCTTTTGAACTTTATCATGATAAAGGAGAGACAGATGATAGCTTATGGATGTTTTTTCCTGAAAAAGAAGTTCTATTTCCTGGGGAATTAGTATCGAATCCTACGTTTCCTAATGTAGGGAACCCATTTAAAGTACAACGTTACCCGAAACAATGGGCTATAGCTATGGAAAAAATGTTAGAAAAAGACGCAAAGTTCTTGGCCCCGGGTCATGGACCACTCATAGAAGGTAAAAAAAATGTTCAAGAAGCTTTATCAATTAGAGCAGAAGTAATGCATTTTGTTTATGATGAAGTTGTAAAAAGATTAAATGAGGGAAAATGGTTCGAACAAATTTATCATGAAATGCTTGATATTTATCCTGAAAAGTTTAAAAAGCACAAATATTTGACTCCGGCATATGGGTGTTATCGATTTGCTATACATGCTGTTTATAGGCTTTTTCATGGATGGTATACAACGGGAAATCCAACTGATCTCTTTCCCGCTAAATCTAATGAGATCGCAGAGGAGTTTTTAGCAATAAATGATGAAAAAAAATATCTTTTTCACGCGGAAAAGCTATATAAACAAGGAAAACTCCAATTAGCTTTACATATACTTGATGTTATAATTAAAGGTTCAAGTTTAAAGAATAAAAGCACATTTTTAGAAGCATGCTCTTTAAAATCAAGGATATTAATGCAAAAAGAAGCAGAGGAATCTTCCTTCATAGCAAAAAACATAATAAGAAATGGTATTAATGAATTGCAAGCCAAAATAGATGAATTGAAAAATTAAAAAAATTGATTAGACGAAGATTCTAATGAAGGATGAAGAAATCAGAAAGCTTTTATGGTTAAGTGGCTTGAAGAACGCAGTTAAATTTAATGGAAAGCCAGAAAAAAAAGCGATAATGGGAAAACTTATGGCTACAAGACCCGATTTGCGCTCCCAAGCGAAATCAATTATTCCTATATTGGATAGTATCATTTCTGAAATCTCAAATATAAGTATAGAGAAACAAGAAGAAAAATTATTACAGTTAGATCCTCATGCGTTGGATAAAAAAGAAAAAATAGAAGAAGATAAAGTTTTACCAGAATTACCAAACATCTCAAAATTTAAAAAAGTAATAATGCGTTTAGCTCCTTATCCAAGTGGAGCGCTACATATTGGGAACGCAAGAATGATTGTACTAAATGATGAATACGTTAAAAGATATAATGGTGATCTTATTCTATTTTACGATGATACCATTGGAAGTCCAAAATCTTTACGAGACAGCCCTAAGGCTAAATACGTATTACCAGAAGCTTATGATTTAATTAAGGAAGGATTGGAATGGTTAGGTGTAAAGTATAGCAAAATTTATTACAAAAGTGATCGATTAGAGATTTTTTATGAGTACTGTGAAAAACTCATTAAAGAAAATATTGCTTATGTTTGTTTTTGCTCTGCTGATGAATTTAGGGAAAATTATAAGAAAAACAAAAAAGATTGTCCACATAGGAATCAATCAAAAGAAAAGAATTTAGAGCAATGGAACGCTATGCTTAACAAGGAATATCATGAAGGTCAAGCGGTAGTAAGACTAAAAACAGGAATGGATCAAAAAGATCCAGCTTTAAGAGACCAAATTATTATGAGGATTTCAGAGGCAGAACATCCAAGAGTGGGTAATAAATATGTAGTATGGCCAATGCTAGAGTATTCTTGGGCAATTGATGATTATTTAATAAGTGCGTCTCATATATTAAGAGGTATAGATTTAGTTAAAGAAGGTATTATTGAAGAATTTATTTGGGATCATTTTGGTTGGAAAAAAGCGGAGTTATTATATTATGGAAGACTCAATTTCGCTGATATGAAATTAAGTAAAACCGAATCAAGAAATAATATTCAAAATGGAATTTATGAAGGATGGGAAGATCCAAGGACATGGAGTTTACAATCTCTCAAAAAACGAGGAATAAGACCGGAAGCGTTAAGAGAAACATTACTAGAACTTGGTATGTCTCAGTCAGGAATAACATTTTCTGTAAATTGGTTATATTCAAAAAATCAAGACATTATAGATGAAATCTCCAACCGTTATTTTTATGTTGAGGATCCTTTTTCAATTACAGTTGATAATATTCCTGAAAGTCAATACATCGCAAAACCTCTTTTACATCCAACAGTGCCAAAAAGAGGAAAGAGGAAAATAAAATGTATAGCAGAAAACAACCAATTAAATCTCTTAATTGCTTTATCTGATGGAAAAAAATTGGAAAAAGATCAAATGGTTCGGTTAAAAGATTTAATCAATATCAAGATTCAATTTATTGATTTGAATAATAAAAAAATAAATGCCTCTTATCACAGTAAGGAGTTGGACCGAGATTTTCCAATTATTCAATGGGTACCTAAAGATGAAAATATAAGGGTATCAATTTTAAAACCAGATGGAACAATATCAAAAGGGAATGGAGAAATAAATCTTTTAAAAATACCAATGAATAAAACGATTCAATTTGAACGTTATGGATTCGTAAATCCCATAAATCTTGAAAACAACCATCTTTTCTGTTATTTTACCCACTAAATTTTTAATAGAAAATTTATTAAAAATATATTCAATTACTAACTAATTTGATTTATAATATTACACTTCATAAAACATATCAAAATATTATGATTTAATAGACTTAAAGGATAAAATTTTAATAATCGAGTAGTAATTTGTAATATGAAAGAATATTTATGATACAAAATTTGAGAGAACACTTATTTTTATGATATCTTTTATGCCTTGCAAGAAATGTGGGTGTGGTTTACCTATTATAAAGGGATCTGCAGCTCAGTGTCCTTATTGTGGGGCAAGGACGTTATATATGGAATCAATATATTCCCTCAAATATTATTTAGCTGAAGTTCTAAATCTTACATTGTCTAAAACTGAAAAAGTAGTTAAAGTCTCGGAACTTGAGAGAAGAAAATCTTTAATTGAATCTTATTTTTATAAACTTAATTCAGATTTTAATGAATATAGACATCTAATTATAACTAAACTAGATAATATAGAAATAAATCCTTTAAAATTATTTAATTCAATTCGCTCTGCAGGTAATTTTGAAATAATTATTGAGGAATTTTTAATAGCCCATATAAAAGATAATAAAACTAAAAGAAAGTATGAAGAATTCAGAGATCACTCATATATTATTAATAAATCATTACTAGGACTATATTATAGTTATTTGTCAAAAAATTCATTATATCTTGAAAAATGTGCTAATTATTATCAATTTGCTGAAAATAATTATCAGAATATAGTGGATTATTGTAACATCATAAAAATGGAAAATAACAGTTGTAAAATCTATGAGAAAAAAGACATCTATAAAATTCTTTCTGAATTTGCTGCAATATTGAGAGGGATTCTAAATAGAAATCCTAAATATTATTCTGACAAGTTAGAAGATTTACTTGAGAAATTGATTAAGATCAAAACAGATGATTTTCAGAAATTGAATTTGTATACGCAAATAGAAAATATATATCAATTGGAGCGCAATACAAGCGTAGTATTAGAAAAAGTAAAAATTGATTGTCCACTATTATCTACAGATATTTTAGAAGAAAATATAATATTCAACAATGAAGAAAATCTTGAGAAACTAAATAGTGCTAGTAATTGGATAAAAAATGTTTCTGAAAGGTATCAAAAATATCAAAGAAGCCTACTAAAATTACATTCTGGTAAACTAATTAAATATTTAGAATCTTATCGCGCAGAATTCATCAATTATAAAGATAAAAACATTAAAAAATTCAAAAACTTGTTTGAAGCTATGATAACAAAGGCTTTTGAAGCTTATAACTCTGAAGCTGTTGAAATGTTAAATTCATTAAGTGATTTTTTACAAGATGGCAAATTGAATGATAAAATTATCGAGAAATTTGAAATTGAACATAATGATTTAATCCATTTAGATGAGCACTTAAAAGATTTTATTAAGGATATTTATGAGAAAGCTTTACCTCAAAATCTGGAATTAGATTATTACAACAAATTTATTGCTCTAATTTCTGTTAAACATTCAGAATTTGACAAATACATCTTGAAATATATTAATCGTATACTTCAAGGTTTTGAAGAATCAAGGAGTAAACAAGTTCTTTCTTTAGAAGAACAAAAAAATCAGTTTATTTTAAAATTAAAACCATATCTTCAGAAACTCGTTAATCTGAGTTTTAATTTAAACGAACAAGCTTTACCTTACCCCATTTTCATAGATATCAAAATGGAAAGTAAAAAGCTTAAGTTAAATCATCCAGAAATTATCAATATTATTATTGAGAACTCTAACTTGACGGAAATTAAGGATATAAAGATCTACTTTTTTATGTCTGATTCATTTGAATCCAAATTAGAATATACAAGCGTTAAAAGGTTAAAAGCTAATGAAATGACAAAAATAAAAACTAAAATTATCCCTAAAAAAGTGGGTAACTTTCTTTATATGGTTATGGCGGAATACCAGCATAGCAATAAAACATTTTGGATGCCATCAATAAAGCTAGAATTATTAGTTGATAAAAGCGAAGAAGCTGTTAAATACAATTACTATCATTTGATAAATCCGGATATGTACCATAATGATATTGAAAGTAATATGATTTTTAGGCATATTAGAAGTCAAATTTAAAGACTCAATCCATAAATTTATTTGCATGAATTTCTAATTAGAAAACTAAAGCTTTTAGTATTTTAAAATCTTCTTGTAGTTTAACCATGGACGATAGAGAAGTTCAAAATCCTCCTCCGCAAAATGAACAAAAAGCAATTAGATCTAAAGAAAGAATAGAATTAAATGACACTAGTTGGTCATTTTGCCCCGTTTGTGGGAAAAAAATTCCAAAAATTGATAATCTTAAATTCTGTATGAGTTGTGGAACTAATCTTGATTACCTTAAGGAACATAGAATTTTGCAACAAGAATCGGTAATTAATCCTTATATAAAACCTTTAAAATATCCCCAACCTTACACTCTTCCAATTTCTTATGGGCCAAAGAAAATCTTGGATGATGAAATAATTGATACGAAAAATCATGAATTATGGGGTACTACCGCTTCTATTGGAGTACCTTTAGGTGCCTTTCTTTTAATGAATTTTTTAACTGCAGGGATTTTAGCTATAATTATTTATGCCTCTTTTGATTTAGAATTATTATATGAGATCCTCTTAAATCCGTACTTTTTAATAATTAGTTCCTTCTTTGAATTAATATTTATAATAGTTCCAGTTGTATATGTGGGTAATTATCTACAAAATCCAACTTTGGAAAATAGATTAGGACTATTGGGCTTTACTACAAGGGGGTTTGAAAAAAAAGAAGTATTAAAGGAGGTATTAATAGGATTGGGTTTTGCTGTAATCGGGGTTTTATTAGTTGGGATAGTTTCTTTTTTGACTGAAATCGCTCTCGAGACGCTCTTTGGGGTCGAAATAGTAAATGATCTTGGTAATGGTACTGGCGATGTTGAATCTATCATTTATTCTGCAGACATTATTGCTTTAGTTCTCTTATCTATTGTGATGATTTTAATAATTGGAACATCGGAGGAAATATTGTTTAGAGGGTTCATGCAAAAGGGGTTAATGCGGAGTTTAGGTAACAAATGGGGGATAATAGTTACAGCAATTATTTTTGCGATGATTCATGTGATAGGCGTAATTTTGTTAGTGCTAAATAGTCCATTAATCCTGTTTATTTCTTTTCTCTTATCTTTTATTCCTTATTTTGCCATCTCCCTTTTATTAGGTGTTATTTATTATTGGAGAAATGAAAATTTATTAGCAATTGTTATAACTCATGGTGTATATGATGCACTAACTATAATTTTAGCTTTCAATTTTTATAATATATTTTAGATGATAATCCAACCCAAATATGATATTAAAAAAATTTGAAGCAGAAGCCAAAAAAAAAAGTAGTATCATTGGCATAGGATTAGGGGTTTCTGAATATCATAACCAAAAAATCTTAAAGGTAAGCCTAAATTTTTTACAAGAGTATAATTCACAAGTTTTTTTTTTTGGAAAAAAAAAAAAATTAAATAAGCTTCTTGAACAAACTCCAGATTTAATTAAAAATTCAAGAGTGAAATTTATTGAAAGTCAGGATCCTGAAATTTCTATTTTTGAATTTTTAAAAAACAAGTCTCTTCAATCCATTATAAGAGGTTCTTTAAGTTCGAACAAGTTCATAAAAAATATCAAAATCTATTTAAAGAACGAGGAGATTAAGAGATTAGCATTACTGGAAACTTTTAATGGTTATCAATTCTTTTACGGTCCAGTCGGTATTGATGAATGTAATAACTTAGAAAATAAAATTATCTTTCTGGAATCCGCTATAAAAGAATTAGATAAACTTGATATCAATCCTAGAATAAGCATTTTAAGCGGAGGCAGAATAGGTGATATTGGAAGAGATGCCAAGGTTGACCAAACAATACAGGAAGCAGAAAAAATTGTAGAATTTATAAGTGAAAAATATCCAAATATTATGATATCTCACGATGAAATATTGATAGAAAAAGCTATTGAAAAAAAATCCAATTTAATTATAGCTCCTAATGGGATTTCTGGAAATTTGATTTATCGTACATTGGTTCATTTAGGTGGAGGTAAAGCATATGGGGCTATTTATATGGGTATAGAACCTACGATTATTGATACATCACGAGTTAGCAACTACTCTGAAATTTATGGTGCTTTAATATTAGCTGTTGCTTTATCTAAATAATATAGTATTTTATTAATATAATAAGATAAATTTTACACATTAGCAATATGCTTAGTAAACGTTCTTAAATTCCTTAATTAAATTTGAAAAATCCTTGTCTTCATCTGAAGCATTTAAAAAGGCAAGGTTCTCTTTTAATTCTTGAATACTTTTTACTCCGGGTATAGTAGTTGAGACACCAGTTTGAGAAAGGGTATAATTTAAGCATTTAATAGGTGTAATATCCTTAGGAATCTTTTTTTTTAAATTTAATCCTCCAGATTGATATTTTGCTATATAAACAGTTCGGTTACTTTGTAATAATTTTCCTCCCGCAAAAGGTTTAATAGCTACAAGACCTACGCTCTCTTTTTTACATGTCTTTAAAAAATCTTCTCTTCCTGGCATCCTATTATTTACAATATTAACTTGATTCATAATTATATCAAAATAACCGCTTTTAACTGCTTTTTGGCCTATTGAAATATTATGAGTGCTTAACCCTATAAATTTCGCTTTTCCTTCATTTTTTATTTTTTTTGCTAGGTCCAATAATCCTCCTGGGGCAATTATTGATTCATATTCTTTTTCTTTAACAAATTGTAAATTAATAATATCAATATATCCTTTCCCAAATTTTTCAATGGTATTGATAAGAGTCTGTTCACATTCTTTAATATTGCGGGATCTACCAACTTTTCCGTCTTGATCTATTGATCCTAAATGGCAAGTAAGGATTATATCATCTTTATAATTCTTAATTGCAGTACTAATATTTTCAATGTAATTAGATACATTAAAAACAATATCAAAATAATTAATTCCATTCTTAATGGCTTCAGAGATCACTGAACTAACTGTTTCCTTAGGTTGTCTAAATAAATATTCAGTTCCTAATCCGATTTCACTAACTTTTAAACCTGTTCTTCCTAATATTCGGAATCTCATAAAAAAATAAGAAAAAATTATTTAAATACTAAGTAATAATCCCAATAGCGGCCGCAAGAAGTACTATTATTCCACCAATCCAACTTGCAAATATAATTAATAATAGCCCTATAACTACTAGAATAGCAGGAGTATATTGTATTGGTTTTACTCCTAATAATATAGTAATAAGTGCGAGTACGAGCGCAATAACCTCAGTAATTATACCAAAACTCCAAAACTCCAGAATTCCTATCATATGTATTAGAGTTTCTATTACAGCAACAATTCCTCCAATTAATGCCACAGCGCACATAGCTTTATCTGATGCTTGCAACTTGCTCCAAACCATTTTTAACTCAACTTTTTTTTTATATATTTTTGATCAAAAAATAGATTTGATCCACTTATAAATTTTAACAAAATAAATAAGATTCCATTAATATGTGGGAAAAGAGCTTTTTTATTTGTTATAAAAAGAAATTAAGAATACTTTTCAATTATATAGTTTTGTAGAGAACATACATACTTTTCGAGATTTAGGCTTAAAATTCTCTGCTCTACTTCACGAAGATATGTGACATCTAATCGATTAAATAACTCTTTCAATCTGTTAAGCATATCAAATAATTCAACAATCGTATTCCAATCATTTGCCCATTCATAATCTTGAACATTTTCTATTTCTATAATTTTTAATAACCTCTTTTTCTGCTTTAAATAAATTTTAAAAAGGATATGACAATTTATTATAAAAAATATTTAGATACTCACGGAAAAGTAATTTATAATATTTTTAGATTAATGATAAAGATTTATTATAATAAATACATGGGAGAGGGGGGAATTGAACCCCCGACCACTTGGCCCCCAGCCAAGTCTTAGGCTGCAAAATGTAATATTTTACTGTATCATACCAAGCTAGACTACCCTCCCACTTAAAAGAGGGTTCTTTTTGTTATGTTATGAATAGTGAAAACTGGTAATTAAATCTTTTTTGTACCAATTCTTAAATTTTAAACTAATAATTTTTAAATTATTTAGAGCGTTTTTATTCTTATCATTTCTTTTTGAAATTTTCTTTAATTGGTAAATTCATGAGGTCAAGAAAACCTTTTCTAATATTTTGGCCGCAATATTTTGACGCAAAAAGAAGTAGGAGTAATGGCAGAAGACTTCCTCAAAAATTTGCGGTAGAAAAAGTTAATTTAGAGGATATTGCGAACGCTGCTAAGAATTTAGGCTATAATTCTGAAATTGAAAGAAATTATAAATATTCTAGGACTTGGTGGGATGATCCTGGAAGAGTATTAATAGATGCAAAAGGGAAGAAGAAAGGCAAAGTACTGACTGAAGTTGCTAAAGAAATTAGAAAATCATATTCAAAAACTTAGTTTCCAATTATGCACGAATTCAGTTTTGCCTTTCAAATCTACAGAGTAGCTGAAGCTACAGCACTCAAATATAATGCTAAAAAAATAACTGAAGTATTACTGGAAATTGGGGAGTTAACGCTTATTGTTCCTGAGCTGCTTAAACGATCTTTTGAAATGGCTACTAAAGGATCAATCGCAGAAGGAGCGAAACTGACAA
>CAYNEU010000620.1:0-4157 GCA_964396275.1 uncultured archaeon
AATATTAGAAACTGTTGGGTTATCAATTAACTTTTTTACCATACTAGAAAACCTCTTGTATGTTTTTAAAAAATTGCTCAAATGCTTATATTTTTTTGTTAAAAATTTTCGACAAAAATGGAAATCCTTAAATATAATTAAGATAAGGATTAAATTACCGTAAATCCAATTTTCAAATTTAAAAGAGGTTGTTATGAATTATGGGTGTTTTAATGATAACTACATGGTACCCTAGTCATAAAGGTATGGATATTGGTAAAATGTATTTAAAGCAACCAAGAAAGGTACCATATGTTACAAAATGGCGTGTTTTTAATACTCCGGCTGGGAAGAATGGTATGAAACAATACCATTTAATATACACAGAAAGAGGAAAATTAGAAGAAGCAACTATGGAACTATGGAAATATTTTACTCCATTTGTTTTACAAATAGAAGGCTATAACATGACGGTTGAAATGTTAATTGGAGTATCAGATACCTATAAAATGGCAGGATTGAAATGGGAGTAGGTTCTACAATAAATTAAATTCTTTTTTTTATTTTAAGAAAAATTTTATTTTCTAATCCTTAGGTACTTTCTTTTTATAATACGCTAATATAAGTAACATTGTGCTAAATAGGATTATTGAGAATGTCATCACATTGAAATCAATATTTGGTTGGCCTCCAGTACAAACAGGGTATCCTTCAGCAATCCAAGCGTCTATACCTCCTATCATATTATAGATCATTGTAAAGTTGTGATTATCTACTAAATTTTCACTTGCTAGGGCACTTCTAATTCCGGACTTACAGTAAACTATTATTTCAATATCCTTATAAGGTTCAAGTTCGCTAATTCTCGCATCAATTTCTGAAACGGGTAATAAAATTGCATCGCATAAGTGGTTTTCATCATACTCCGATTATTCTCTAACATCAAGTATAATCAAGTTTGGATATTGAGTATTGTTATTTATCATATCATAAGCGGTTTGCACAGAAATATTAGTAACAGTTTGAGCTTTGACATTTACTGCAGGCATCAAAATAAAAGCCGGTAATAAAAAGAATAAAATAAAGAATAATACTATATTTTTAGGATTAAATAATTTTAACTCGGTTTTTAAAGTCATATTATTACCATTATTGTTATAATTTGTTTACTTTAAAATTAAACTCAGAAGAAAAACGTATCCAAGGATTTTAATCTTACTCTTAAAATAATTTACTTTTTTAATCTGCTTAATAAAATTCTCTTTATAAATTAGATTTTATTTTTTAATACTTTTTGTGAAAGTAACTTCATAAATTCTTATTTTACCTTTCCTTGACTGGCAACTGCTTCAATTGATTTAGCAATTTCTTCGGCATCGCCAAGATAATAATGTTTAATTGGCTTTAAATTATCATCTAATTCATATATCAATGGAACACCAGTAGGTATATTTAATTCGACTACTTCTTCATCTGACATATTATCAAGATATTTAACAAGTGCTCTTAAACTATTTCCATGAGCCGAAATCAGAACCCTTTTGCCAGATTTTATAGTTGGGATGATTGTATCGTGCCAGTATGGTAATACCCTTGCAACTGTATCCTTCAAACATTCAGTTAAAGGAATCTCATCAGCAGTTAAATCTTTATATTTCTCCTCATTTCCAGGATATCGTGGATCGCTTGTTTTAAGGGGAGGGGGCGGTACATCATAGCTCCTTCTCCAAATCAGAACTTGTTCTTCCCCAACATCTTTTGCCATTTCGGATTTTGAATATCCTTGTAAAGCACCATAATGTCTTTCATTTAATCGCCAAGAACGATATACTGGAATCCACATTAAGTCCATCTCATCTAAAACGATCCATAATGTTCGAATACCTCTCTTTAGGACTGATGTATACGCAATATCAAAAGTATATCCTCCTTCTTTCAATAATTTAGCTGATTCTATCGCTTCTTGAACCCCTTTTTCTGAAAGATCCACATCTGTCCAACCCGTAAACCTGTTTTCCTTATTCCATGTACTTTCTCCATGCCTTAGAAGCACTACTTTATACATTTTAAATCATCTTCTTAATTAATATTGAATATGTTAAGTAATTATTTTAAAACTTAATATATATCTCTTTACTTTTTCCCTAATAAATTAATGCAATTTCTTTTAGTCTGTAGAGGAAGGTATAAATATATCTTTAAAAGATAATAAACTATAAATCTCTAATTTTAAAGATATTAATTAGATGAGTTAAACAATGCCTGAAAATAATAATACTCGGATCTATTCTTTAAAAGATAAATTTATTTGGGGTATCGCGAATTTTGGTACCTCAATAATTCAAGGTGTATTCGCTACTACAATTGTAATCTTTTATCATGTGTACTTAGCATTGGATCCTTTTTATATTGGTATAGCCGCTACGATATATGCTATTTGGAATGCTTTAAATGATCCTATTTTTGGATACATCTCAGATAAAACACGAACAAAACTAGGACGAAGAATTCCTTTTATGAGATTTACAGCACCATTTCTTGCTTTAACTTTCATTATATTTTGGTTGGTACCTATAAACTTACCCGAATTTTCTACATTTTTATGGATGTTAATCTTAATGTCATTATATGATACATGCTACACAATAATAGGGTTAGTATATTCTGCGTTATTGCCGGAACTTTCTGAAGAAGACCAAGTTAGAGGTCAACTTCAACAATTTTCATCTTTATTCTACTTAATAGGTGTGATTTTTGGGTTTTTTATACCTGAGATCGTTAGACCAGAAGTGGGACAAACCAACTTAACTACCTTTTATATCGGTATGGTTGTAGTAGGTATTATTGGAGCTGCGTGTATAGTTATTACGACTTATAGATTTAAAGAGCGTCCTGAATTTACTGTTGTAGATAAGCCTTTAGGACTCAAAGCCTCAATTAAGTACACCTTTAAAAGTAAAGCATTCTTGATTGTCACTGCCGCCAATTTCATGTCCATATTATTCCAACAAATCCTATTAAGTTACATGTTCTATTTAGCGGATTATGTAATGCAAGTTTCAACACTTCTATTATTAGCCGCACTAATATTAGGCTTAATTGTTGGTGTATTCATTACAAACAAACTTTCTGGTATGTTTGGTGTTGTTCAAGCAAATCAAATTCATTTAGGCTTTGGAGCCATTTTTCTACTTCTTTTACCATTTCTTCCGCAAATATTAATTTATATTTGTCTATTTATTGGTGGAATTGGGTTAGCTGGTCCTTTAGTTTTTACTAATGTACTTTATGGTCAAATCGCCGATGAGGACGAATTAAAATCAGGAGTGAGAAGAGAAGCGGCATTTTTTGGCACAAATGCGATGCTTACTAAACCTGCACAATCTGTTGCAATTGCTATTGGTCCATGGTTGTTAGCTATTGCAGGATTCTTAACAGGTCAGGTAAATCAAAGCCTTGAAGTTCAATTCATGATAAAAATAATTATAGGACTAATACCGGGAGTGGCAATGTTAATTGCTGTTGTAATACTCCTGTTCTATCCTCTTAAGGGGGATTATTTAATTGAAGTTCAAGGTAAAGTATTGAAAATGCATGATGAGAAACATTCGAAACTAGAAAATAAATAGAAAAATCAGATTTTCATTCTAAATTTTTTTTTCTTTATTTGAAAATTGATTTATATCAAATTCAATTCTTTCGCCGGTGTCTACCAATCTTCTCATTGGCTGTTTCTTGCTATCTTCTATGGCGATCTGAGTTGGTTGGTACTTTTGTGCCGGATTTCCGATATAAATCCAATCGGGTTCTAAGATTTGATTAATATGGGTTACTGTCCACACACCTAAAGTTGCTCCTTTCCCAATTATAGTACCTGGTGAAACAATTGAATTTGCTCCTAATACTACATGATCACCAACAATAACTTTTTTAATTAGAAGATAATCAGTATTTTCTAGTCTGACAATAGTACTCGAAAAAATTTGAGCTCCTTGCCCTATCATAATATTATTGCCATACTCAATAAATTCAACATCGCTCCAACCATCAAACATAGTACTTTTAAAATCGGCATTTATATCACACATTTTAAACGCAAAATTGTTAGCCCAAGGAAAACAGAAATTATTCCATACCAGAAAAATGAATTTTTTCACAGTTATTCGAAAGCAGAAATA
>CAYNEU010000621.1:0-22961 GCA_964396275.1 uncultured archaeon
GGTTATGCAACCTTTGCTGAAATACTATGCTCTGCGTTACAAGATGGAGTATATCTTAAAGATACAGCTGGAGTAATAGAAGAGGGACAAGAAAGATTAAAAGTAGGGCATTTCTTTTTAGTAATAAACATTCAAAATTTCATTCCAATCGATCGTTTTAAAGAAATAACTGGTAATATTATGCGAGAACTAAGGAGTTCTAAAAAAGCACCAGGGAAAGAAAAAATCTACACAGCGGGGGAAAAAGAATTTTATTCTGAATTGGAAAGAAGAACTATTGGTATTCCACTAAATAAAAGTTTGCAAAAAGATATTAAAGTAATGCAAAAAGAACTTGGCTTAGCTCACTACAACTTTCCCTTTTAAATAAGTCTTGTTATTAAAAGATGATCCCTTCCTTTCTACCCTCAATTGGTTCAGAATGAAGGAAAATTGTATCCAAGTTATCTATCCCTAATTTTTTTCTAATTTTAATTTCTAATTCAGATATATATCCATGTGTTCGTGAAATATTAAGTGAACCAGCAAAAAATACATGAATTTCTAAGATGCAGTAATCTAACGTCGCCCAGAATTCTAATCCATGGTAACCTTTAACTTGGGGATGCGCTCTTAGTACCTCTTCTACTTCTTCCTTTATTTGTTGGATCATCTCTGGTCCTACATCAACACATTTTATTTGATTCGGTATAAGAACTGGACTATGAGGTTGGCTTTCAATATGTGTAATTACTCTTGATATTAAAGGAGCTTCCTTTTTTATCTCATCTTCAAAACCAGAGCATATATCATGCGCTTCTGTAAGTGAAAGATTTTCATCGACCATAACAATTAAAGAAATAAAGTAATCATTCTCAATTCTAAATATATTAAGATCTTTAAAATCAAGAATTTCAGGATATTCTGATTTCATTGAAAAAATCAGATTTATTAACCCTTCCCCTATTGATTTTTCCCCAGCTATTGGATTCATTTCTACAATACACTCTACTTCATATGATGGAAATAACTTCTCACTCATGCTTCTTATTGACTTTATGATTTCATTTGCATGGATAATGGAAATGTGATCTTCAACTGATAAATGAACTTCTAAAAATAAAGCTTTTCCACTAGTTCGTATTTTGATGTCGTGTACGCCAATAACATGCTCTAAGGCAAAAATATTCTGTCTTAATTCTTCAAAGATAATTGAACTTATTGGATTCGTATCTGTAAGTTCTTTAACACCTCCTTTAGTCAATTTAAGTGCACCTATTATTATCCACACAGAAAGAACAATACTAAGTATTGGATCAAGAAAAATAACGTCAAAATATGCAAAGATAAAACTCAATAGAACTATAATAGCTCTCATAGAATCCTGAAACAAATTTAGACCTTGAATTTCCATGGTTATACTTTTTTGTTGCTTTCCTTTCGAAATAAGTAGTCTTGAGAAAATAAAGTTAACAAAAAAAGAACATACTAAAATAATTAAACCAATTTCAGGGTTTGTAACATCAAATCTACTTGATATAAATATTTGGATCGCATTATAAATCAATATTACGTACACATTCATCAATATAACACCTTGAATCAATCCAGAAATAGAATCAATTTTACTATGTCCATACATATGTTCATAATCCGCCGGTTTTTGACTATAATATAATGAATATAACGTGATTGAAACAAATAGAATATCTATTAGAGTATCTGCGGTTTCAGATAAAAAGCTTAAACTTCTAGTGAGTAATACCCCTATTACCTTTAAAATTGACTGGAATAAAATTATCCCCAGTGTGAAAATAGCATACTTTACTTTGATATCCATTAAGTATTTATTAAATTCATTCTGGTTTATATTTTTTCAGTTTTGGAAAGAAAGCATTTACATTATTTTTATAATGAGTATAATTTTCACTATATTTTTCCAGTAAATATCTTTCTTCCTTTTTAAGAAAAATTCTAACTAGTATATAATATATAACAAGAATAAAAAAGAGGATCCAACTATTTATTAGGCAGAAAATACCTGGAAGTATTGCTAAACCCCAAGAGGTGTACATTGGATGTCTCACATATGCATAAATTTTTGTAGTAATTAATTCTGATGATCCATAAGCTTTACTTAAAATTCTTTCGGAATAAATAAACACGTAAATCCCAATTGTTATTAAAGTAGATCCAATAATAATCAATACATAATAGCTTATCGGAATTTGAAAAAATGGATAATAAGTTGAACTTAAAATCCCAAATAAAATAAAAAAAGGACAGATTGCTATTAGAATTTTTAGCCCAATTCCAACTAAAGGTAATTTTTCTTTTGAGGATTCTTCAAATTTAGGAATCATTTTTATTTAATTTTAAAATTTTCAAGAAAATCATTTGCGTTTATATAATTATCGAAATGTAAAGTAATATAATAAATTCATTGGATATCATAATTAATTAGAATTAAGTTTCTGATTAGACATTTATGCAGCAACACAATTTTTCTTTGATAAGTAAAAAATGGACTACTGAAATTATAAGTTAAGCAAAATTTTTCTAAAAATCATACAAAGAATTTATCAAATTTTTGATTAATGAGTAAAAGAAAATTGAAGTAATGATGGACGAAAAAAATACTAATTATATAAACCATACTTTAAAGAAGGTAGATCCCACAATGGCAAAAATCTTCATGCCTTGGATTTTAAAGCATCCAAAAAGTATGTATACAATGATGAAATTAGCAAAAGCATATAGAAAATCCTGCAAGATTAGAGCAGAAGAGCAGCTTAATGGTCTAAAAGTACCTCCATTTTTAATATTAAGTATAACTTCAAAATGTAATCTTAAATGTGTTGGTTGTTATGCTGCTGCTACAGGTACATTATGTAACCAAAAATCAAGAAATACTTTGGATTTGGAAAAATGGATAAAAATAATTCAAGAAGCAAAAGAACTAGGCGTCTTTGCTTTCATAATCGCAGGTGGGGAGCCTTTTTTAATGCCAAATTTATTGAAAATTTGTGAGGACTTCAATGATAGATTGTTCTTGATCTTCACAAATGGAACAATTTTAGAAAGTCAAGATATTGAAAAACTTAAGCGATTAAGAAATACAATAATAATGGTAAGTATTGAAGGAGATCAAGATTTAACTGATGAACGGAGAGGTTTAGGAGTTTATGAAAAAGCTATTAATCTCATTAACGAATTAGATCGCAAGGGAGTGATTAGTGGTATTTCAGTGACAATAAATCGAAAAAATGTTAAATTTTGGATGGACCCAAAAAATATCGATGATCTGATAGCTAAAGGTGTTCGTTTAGCTTTCCTTCTTGAGTATATTCCAGTAGATAACGATACAGAATTGATGCTTACTAATGAAGAAAGTAAAGAATTCAGAGAACAAGTTTTACAATATCGAGAAACAAAACAAATATTTCTTGTACATTCTCCCGGAGATGAAGAATATATGGGTGGGTGTGTCTCAGCAGGCAGAGGATTTGCTCATATAACACCATTAGGTGATTTGACACCTTGTCCAGTTTCTAATATTGCAACTCATAATTTAACTAAAAATACATTAAGGGAAGGTTTAAATAGCAAATTATTTAAGATAATTCGAGAAAGTGAACATTTGTTAGAAACCAATGGTTCTCCATGTGCTTTATTTTCTCATTCTAAAGAGGTAAATGCATTAGTAAAAAAAGTTAAAGCATATAGAACTAGCGTTTAAAAATTTTTAATTTTTTAGATAATATATTGTTAATCATGAGATAATTCTCCTATAGCAATAAGAAAAACTCTCCCTCCGACCGAAACACTTATTGTACCACCATCACTTTCTTCTGCCTTTAAATAAAGCATTGAAGGGCGGCCGATTTCATATCCTTGCTCAACTCTAACATTTATGCTTTTTTTAATGAAATATTGATGTTTCACCAGATATGCTGCAAGACATCCATTTCCTGAACCTGTTGCAGGATCTTCTGGTACTCCCTGATAATGAGCAAAAACTCGCACACTTAAGTCATTTCCTTTTTTCTGTGTTTGAGGACAAAAAATCAATATTGACTTTGCTTCAGTGTTCTCCACAAGGTCAAAACATTTCTCTACATCTACTTTTGCCCTTTTTAAGGCATCTAAGGTTTTTAATGGTACAATTATAAAAGGTTCCCCGGTAGAAACTTCTTGAATTGGAAACCTATCATCAATTTCACTCTCATTTAAATTTAATATCTGTGAAATTGATTCTGTATCAAAGAATCTACTAAATATCGGTGTATTTTGCTCCATCCAAATAATATCAGGCTTTCCTGATTTATATTTAAATAACACCGGAATTGGACCGATCTTGAGATTCAAAAGTAAAGTTTTAACATTTTCTTTAATTAATTCTTGTTGAATTACAAAAGCAGTTCCTAATGTCGGATGCCCCGCAAAAGCCAATTCTACTTCTGGAGTAAATATCCGAACATCATAATTTTCTTTTGATGTAATAAAAGTTGTTTCAGAATAGTTCATTTCCTTTGCTATTTTCTGCATTTCAGCTTCAAAGAGTACCTCATCACAGATAAACACAGCAAGCTGATTCCCTTCAAATTTCCTTTCAGCAAACACATCTACTATGTAAAACTTACATTTTGGCATAATAAAATCCCTGTCTAGTTTAAAAACTCAACATTAATATGATCTATAATATCAATATTGAAAAATTTTTACAAAATAATTATTTTGGTTTTTCTTTAATATTCAAAATATTAGATTTTATTTCAACCTTCATATTATATCGTAATAAATTTACTTTTTAAATAAAAATTTTTTATTATCTTTTTGCTGGGGAAGCATAACAGTAAGCGCAATTATGTTTACATCGAAAAACTCCTGAATATCCCCCAATATCCTTTGATTTAGAACAGCCACAATAATTCCTTTGCCCTGTATCCTTAATTTTAGGAATTGGTTCCCTGACAATCCTTTCAATTTTGTAGGCATCAATACAATGTGCTTGCTCAATTCCCTCTATTTTAAGTAAATCTGGTTGACAACAAGCTTTCATTTTAATATCATACTTGGCACAAATCTCTATCATATTATCGAGAATCTCTTTTTTCTTTTCGAAGGTAGGATCTATTGGAATATACCCTCTCGCATTCATTCTAGTTTTTACTTTTGAATAGATAGTAGCGAAAGAAAAAATCATTTGCTTCAACCCAAAAGCTGAAACATTTTTGATAATGTATTCAAACTGATCTAAATTACTATATATTCTATTAGATTTTTGTTTTTTGTACAGAATTATTGGATCAAACCTGAAATTAACTGCTAATACACTAAACTCTTCGATTAACCATTTTAACTGCTTGAATCGTTCTTCTAAAGATACATTAATGTTTCTTTCCAATTCTGATGGGGAATTAATGGTAAATTGAAAACTATGTCCTTTAAAAGAATTAAAAAGATCTGGATTATTTTCATATGTCTTAATCCATTCTCCGAAATTTTTACTCCACCAGACCCAACATTTCACATCTTCAGGATTTAATGAAATTCTTGAAATTTGTTTTTGATTAAATGGATTGATCACATCTACATATCCAATTTTAACTACTTTTATTACCCAATCCATTAAAAAAGCAGGAATGTCCGTTCTACGTGAACATGAGATTATTGGAGATCTTAAAATAGGTTTCTTCTTATATATGTCATTAAACATTTTAAAATATCAAATTAATATTTCATATTTAAATCCATTATCTAATTCAATCTTCTGTTTTTTGCCAATATTAATGCTATTAATAATGATTTGAGAACCTTGCAAGGGTGAATCTCTACATTTAATTAAAATATAATCTTTTCCTTGAATTAAACCTAATTCAATATTGACTTCTTTTTCTTTAAATTCAAAAGATTTAATCAGTACTCCATCAATTCCAAAAATAAATTGCTCTTTAAAATCAATGAATAAATCACCAAAAAACTTTTTTATATAAGCAGTAGCCATAGCAGCAGTTCCTACTCCCCAATCAAATGTAATTTGGCCAGGAACTCTAAAATCACTACCAGTATGACCATAATTTTCGTACATACTACCCTTATCTACACTGTCAATAGTATCTATTCCTTTTATATTACCTGGACACTGTTCTTCATATTCTTTAAGTAATTGTAATGCCCAAGATGCTCTTAAGGCTGCTATTCCTCTTTCCATATATTCTTCCTTACCAGTTAATAAATAATATTCCATATATGTACGAACAAATAAACCTTGTCGAGCATCATTAAGTTCAGCATCAGCATTCTGAGATCCAAAACCTCCAAAAGTATTAATATTGAGATAAGGTATGTTCCATATCTGTTGAAATAGGGATAATACTGCTAATACTCGTTCTCCAGCTTCTAAATAACCATTTTTTTTAGTAATTTTAAACAATTCTTTAAATCCCTCAGCACACCAATATATGCATAATGTATTCCTTATATGACTTTTTGTATAAGTATCATATGTGTCAAGGGGTAATTGAGTACAGCTGAAAAATGGCTCAAAATCATGCCACTTGTCTTCTGGAATTACATGGTTAATTATATAATTAGCAATTTTCTCACAAATATGAAGGATTCTTTCATCTTCATTATTTTTATAATATTCTAATAAGAACATCATTGGAGCTCCAGAGCTTGCTGAACTCCTTAATTCTTCTTTAATAATCGGTTCATCTTTATCAAAATCGAAGTTAATATATGCTGGAATAGCTCCATTTTCTAATTGAAGCGTCTCTATTAGTTCTATTAATTCTTCGCTTCTCCTCAATATATTCAGATTTTGTTCATCAAAGTCTTTTCTAAATTTTAATGTCCAATACATTGTTAAACATGAATCTACTATGTGATAATCATCACTATAACGATAACCTTTTAAACCATTAATAGTAGAAATAATTTTCGAACCAATGGAAGCTGGAAAAATTACACTTGGAAAAACACCATTTACTCGAGGTAATAATAATACTGTATTTAATATTTTTTTTGTTTTGTCAATAAGATCATCATCTTTCCATAACTCTCCAAAATATCTGAGACTATACGCTGTTCTAATATTAAGAAACCAAGCATTACTCCAAATCTCTGCTGTTCTGGGCACAAAAGCAATACGTCGAGTGTATTTATCAAATTTTTTTACTTTTACAGGGTCGAAATTAAGTTCATTTAGAGTTTCATGTACTTTTGAGTTTGAGCTAGCGGTTTCAGCTGTATTTTTTTTTCTGTAATCCTCTAACATTTCAGGTTTAATGAATTCAATAGTTTTTTTTTTCCTGCCTGCCCATGTTCTTTGCCAAATTCCACCACATTCCTTATTGTTAATAAAGAAGTTTCCCCAATATCTATGTCTTTCAAAAATAGCTTTAAATCCCTCATCAACATTTCTTTCATATGGAAGAACTTGAGGATTTAAATTTTCATATAATAGTTTTCTTCCAAATTTTTCCCAAAAAAAGTTATTGATGAATTTCAAAATATCATCTATTGATGTATCTAGAAAAACTATAATATAAAATCGAAAGGTTAAATCTGTATTTTGGTTAATTGTCCACTCTTTTGAATGTTCTTGTTTGAAAAGAGTATGCTCAATTGGTTTATAATTTCCAAATCCATAGGATAAGTGGGGATTTTTTTTTTGATTTATCGGTTCTAAATTAAAATTTATAAATGATGGAAAAGGCCGGTTATTTGCTAATGTTTTCAAATCAGGAATGAAAGCAAAAGCATATCTCTTTCTTTTATAGAGTATTACTGGTGAGCGATAGACATGGTCTCCGATTACATAACTTTCTCCAGGACAAATATGAGGTACCCATGTATAATCTGGATCTTTCCCTAACAAAATCTCGTAATTAACGAAGATTTTTGATAAATTTAGATCCCTTTTGTTGGATAACTTATATCTAATATGAATAATATTCTGTTCTTCTAAGCAATAATCTAAATCTAATAAGAAATCTTCATCAATTAATTGAAAATACAATTTCTTTTTCTTACTTTTTAGAAATGATAAAGCTCTTGTTTGTCTTTTGTTATCATTCCAAAAATTAAATGTACTATATTTATCATAACTTGATAAAAACGGAATCCAGTTATCTTTATCTTTAACTTCGATTTTCTCTGAGGTGTAATCCTTTCTTTCTTCGATGATAATTCTAATTAAATCGTTTTGTATAATCATACTTTATATTTTTAACATCTTTATTACTGATCATAAAAAAGTTCTTCAAATAATATCCTTTTCCTTTATATTCTGTAAAATAATTATATGAATCATTTCAAATTTAGTTTTTAAAGATTGAAGGATTCTAAATATTTATGATTCCTTCAATTGAATGGATTAATAATAAAGTAAAGATCATTGATCAAACGCTACTTCCCCATAAACTTGAATTCCTTGAATTTGATAATTATAGGGGTGTTGCAACTGCAATAAAAGTAATGAATATTCGTGGTGCTCCAGCTATAGGTGTGGCTGCTGCTATGGGAATGGCTCTAGCGACACTTGAGTATAAGAATCTTTCAAAAGAAAATTTTATTGAAGAAATGGAGAAAGCAGCAGATTTGCTTAGAAATACTAGACCAACGGCTTCAAATCTCTTTTGGGCTATAGATAGGATGTGGAAAATTGTCAGTACTTATCCAGATAATCCTTCAAGTTTATCAGAACTAGTTATAGAAGAAGCTAAACTTATGGCTCAGGAAGATGTTAATGTAAATAAAAATATTGGCAAAAATGGAGCTACTTTGTTAGATGATGGAGATGTTGTTTTAACTCACTGCAATGCAGGGTCTCTTGCAACTGTCCAATATGGAACCGCTTTAGCACCTGTTAGAACTGCTATTGAACAAGGAAAAAATATTAGCGTTATTGCTGATGAGACTAGACCAAGATTACAGGGAGCAAGATTAACCGCATATGAATTACAATACGATAAAATTCCAGTAAAGGTGATTTCCGATACTTCCTCTGGATTAATAATGAGACTTGGAAAAATAAATAAAGTAATAGTTGGCACAGATAGAGTAACTTCTGATGCTGTTTTCAATAAGATTGGAACATACTTAGTTGCTTTGGCTGCGAAAGATAATAATATTCCTTTCTATGTCGCAGCCCCTACATCTACCTTATCTCTTAATGAAACCATAAAAGATATAACCATCGAGCAAAGAGATAGTTCAGAAGTCAGTAATATATTGGGAAAACTGCAAATCATTCCGAATGGAGTAAAGTGTTTGAATTATGCGTTTGATATAACACCATTTAGACTTGTAACTGCAATAATCACGGAAGATGGTATCTATACACCAGAGGAGCTTTTGAAAAAGTATAAATAATCATATTAAATTATTTTCTTTACACATTTTTTAAGGTTTATCTGATGGAACGAAAGAAATATCTTCAAATCGGTTTACTTTGTATCGTTTTAACAATATTATGTCTATTAATATTTATTATTGTTTCAGTAGTGGCAAATGCATTTTATACTGGAAGTCCTCTGTTTCTATCTGCGATTGAAATTATTAGTTTGATTTTAATTGTCTCTTCTATTTTAAGTGGAGTGTTGGCATGCCTATTAATATCTTTATATTTTATTAAAAAAATCTAAAATATTATTGAAAAAATTATTTTTTTATGATTTAAAACTAAAAAAGTTGCTTAAAATCTCTTTAAGTTGAATAAGATTTTTAGTTTTACTTAGTTGATTTCTAATATTAGTTGATTTATCAATATTTTTTGATAACCATATTGCATTTCTTTTTAATTCTATAAATTTTATTTCTTCATTACCTAATGGGTGTGATATTTCATCAAGGAACTCATCAATGGTTTTCTCATAAATTTTAAAATACGTTTCCATTGTTTTTCTATCATTTTTGAAAGATACTATCTTATTATTTACTAAATATTCATGAATTTGCTTAAAAATCTCTGGATTTCCCATGGATTCTCTACCAATCATAAATGCATCAACATTAGTATAATCTATAAAATGTTTAGCACTAATAGGGTTGATAATATCACCATTTCCAACCAAGGGAATTGCTATACACTTTTTTAATTCCTTTACAGTCTCTAAATCTAAGGTTACCTTAGAGAAATTACTTTTTACTAATCTTGCATGAATAATTATAAAATCTAATCCAGAATCATTTACTAAATTCGCCATCTCTTTAATATTAAAAGGTTTTTCATACCCAGTTCTGATTTTAAGGGAAGTTGGTTTCGCGGAGTATTTTACCGCGATTTGGATTAGTACTTTTAGATTCTTCAAATCTTTCATTAAATATCCACCTTCTCTGGCTTTAATTGCTCTTTTAGATGGACATCCCGCGTTTAAGTCTAATACATCAAACTTATAGCTTTCAAGATAGTCTATAGTTTTTTTCAAAGCTTCTGGATCAGAACCAATTAACTGCACACTAATAGGTTTCTCTTCTTCAATCTTAAATAAATCTTTTTCTATAGAATCTGGATTTTTTTCAATTCTTTTTGTATATACCATAGGGCAACTAACTAAGCCAATATCAAAAAAACACCTACAAAATCTTCTATAAGGACTTGTAGTTACATTTAGCATCGGGGCTAAAATATATCTATTCTCTAAATTAAGTGATCCTAGCTTCATAAATCTAAAGTTTATCTCGATTTTTACTTAAAATCTAAAATCATGAAGTTTTTTTAGTAAATGAAATTATGTATAATTAAATAAAACTATTACATACGTTTAGTAAAATGTCTAATTTTCTCAAAGAATTTAAGTTTGAAAAATCTCCTCTTAAAATTGCATATATCGATAAAGAACCTTTAAAATTGACTAGTGAATTTATTTTTTTTCATAATAAAAATAAATTTAGAAAAGAACTCAATCGACTCCAATATTTAATCAAATCGTATACTAATGTACCGTTACAAGCTACTGGTATCAGAGACTCCTATTTAAAAGAAGACTATTCAAATAAATTTTTGATAATTCTATTCACTATCTCTGATATAATAAGAAAAACCAATGAAATTATCGAACCCAATTTAAATATTGAACTAAACCCTGGTTGTTTTTATCTTGAATCAAATACTGATTTTATGTTACTACTTTCACGGGATATGGGAGGGTTAATTTCAGGTATAGATACTATAGAAACAATTTTAAAGCAAGTTCTGGAAGACTTCACAAATCAAAAAAGATTCAACGATTATATCAAAATTTGTCCTTTTAAGTTAACTGATTGTAATAAATCTCTCTAAATTTTTGCCCAAATAAACAAAAAAAGAAAAACCAAAAAGGATTATTTAAAATATTTCCAAGGCTTTTGCCTTCTTAAACGATAAGCACGATCAGCATATTCCATTATCATTCTATGTGTATTAAAATATGCAGCTAATGATATTGCGTTTTTCTGTTTAAAGATCCATTCATCATGGTCCATATATGTTGGAATAATTTTATTTTCTAAAATTTCATAGAGTGCATTAGAATCAATGTCCCAATCGTTTGAAACACCCGGGTCATTAGGATTTGAATCATCAGGACCAATAGCCCAACCTGCCATGTGATTCATCTTATATCCTTCTAACCACCACCCATCTAAAACACTTAGATTTGGAACACCGTTTAATGCAGCCTTCATCCCACTGGTACCACTAGCTTCACGATATCTATCAGGTGTATTAAGCCAGATATCTACTCCAGATACAAGCATATGAGCGAGATCCATATTATAATTTTCCATCATTACAACTTTTACACCATAATTATCATATAGGTATTCTCCTGATTCATGAATCTTTTTAATGTAATCCTTTCCCATTTGATCTTTTGGATGAGCTTTTCCCGCGAAAATAAATTGAATACTATTTTTACAGATTTTGCCTAGTCTATCAATATCATGAAATATGAGTGTTGCTCTCTTGTAAGTTGCGAAACGTCTCGCAAAACCAATTGTGATTAATTCTTCGTCAAGCAAGTTCCAACTATGGCCTTTTTGATAATTAATGAGATTGAATTTGTTCTCAATATGAGCATCAAAAAGATCTAAGTCATCCAGTTCTATAGCATTCTCGAGCACAGAAGGATTTGCCCGCCAATTAGGCCATTTTCTTCCAAATATTTTTCGAAAAGGTTTAGAAACCCAAAAGGGTAAATGAACGCCATTAGTAATATAATCAATTTCATATTGAGGGAACATCTTCCTTGAGATATCACCATGTTTTTTTGCAACAGCATTTCTGTATCTAGAAAGAGCCATACCAAGAAATGTCATATTGAATTCTCCATTGTCATTTGCTAGTTTTTGAATTTCAGAAGGCATTCTATTTTCGAATACTTTTTTAACTAAATCGTTCTTAAATCGATCATGTCCAGCCGGAACTGGGGTGTGGGTTGTAAAAGCAAATTTTTCTTTTACTTTTTCAATACTACCTAATTCGTTATACAATTCAAGCGTTGAAAACGAACCATGACCTTCATTAAGGTGATAGGTTTCAATGTTATTATATCCCAAAGACTTTAAAAGCTTAACTCCTCCAATCCCTAAGATCATTTCTTGTACTATTCGATTCCAACGACTCGTACTATCATATAAAGATCCAGTCATTTTTTTCATCCATTCTTCATTGCCTTCGACATCAGTTGTTAAAAGATAAATCGGAAGGATATGACCCGAGTGCCCTATTATGCGATAAAGCCATGCGCTTACAAGTACATCTTTATTTTCAATTTTAACAGTAATTGGCTTTTCTACCTTATCAAACTCATAATAGAAATTCCAAGCAATTTCTTTTTCCTTTTGTTCTCCAAATTCATTAAAAAACTGATAAAAATATCCAGAACTATAACATAAACAAATACCGACCATAGGTATTTCTAAATCAGCAGCTGACCTTACAGTGTCTCCTGACAATACACCTAACCCACCAGAGTATGTAGGAATGTTGCTATCTATTGCAATCTCCATAGAAATATACGCAACATTAATATTAGCTCTCATTTCTTCATCAATTTCCATTTTTCATCACATTTTGATGTATTTTTTGTTAATTTTATTGAAAATTAAGAATTTTATATATTACTTTTAAAATCGATAGTATAAAATCTTATCTTTAAAAAAACTGACAGATTAATAGTAGTAAAAAAAATAAAAGTATTAAAATAAAAAAAGAGAGGGTAAAAATAGATAAAATTTAAATTATTAAGGGTTTGCCGCCTTCTTCTAAAATCTCTACTTTAATACTTGGGTCTTTTTTTTCTACGAGCTCTTTAAACTTTGTTAAATCCTTGCCCCAGTTATGCATGGGTATTGCGATTTTTGGTTTAACATCTATAATTGAGTCGGTTGCTTCATCAAAATCCATAGTATATGTTCCACCACAAGGCATTAATGCCACAGTTATGTTTCGATTTGCTAAATCTTTCATTTCAGGGATTCGTTCGGTATCTCCAGCATGATATACACTTTTATCTTCTGAAGTTACTATTATCCCAGCCCATTCATTACGTTTAGGATGGTTAGGCTTCTTAATATTATATGCTGGAACTAACTCGATTGAAAGGTCCTTATAGTTAAATGATTGTCCTAATTTCAATGGTGTACCATTAAATTTTTGCAAGCTACTAGCAATACTCTCAGGTCCTATGACAATCGTATCATCCTTCATAAGGCTTTGTATACTACTCGAATCAAAATGATCTCCGTGAGAATGTGTAGAAATAATTATATCTGCCTTCTCTTCTCCTTTTTTAATCTGGTAAGGATCAAGATAAATAATTCTTCCGCTATGAGTTTTAATTTTGAAAGCCGCATGACCAAGCCAGGTAATTTCCATTTGAGCCATTAATTTCACTACTTAATTATTTCGTAGATGAAGATATAATTTATAATTATGATATAATCCCTTAAAATAATAATGTAATAAGTAAGAATTGAATCAAAGAATTATAATAATTTTTCGAGAAGCGCTTAATCTTCTTCCTCAAATTCCCGTTCAGGGTTTTCGAGATGTATTTTTTTAGTAATTCCATATTTATCTTCTTTGGATATATCGAGATCTTTAAACCTCTCCAAGAATAATTCATTTCTAAAATTAGGGATTTCATTTATTAAAAAGGGTTTTGAAATAAGATTAGGAGGATGTGAACTGCCTTTTTTAGATGTTATTTCATCTTTTAATTTTTTTTCCAGATTGATATTTTTCTTAGAAAGTAAATCATTTGCATTAAGAAAATTTGTTTTTTTAAAACTAATACCCTTTAACGGTACCGTGGATTTTAAAATTCGACAAGTTGGACAATTAGTTTCGTCTAAACCGTGAATACATAGCATTTTTTTAATAATTGTTATTTTATCTAAATCTAAGTATTTCGAATTAATAATATCATTTATTTTTTATTATTATAATTTTAATATACTTTAAAAAACCAGAAATCTCTTTTAAATTTAAGGAAGTTTTATTATATTAAGATATGTTTGTTAAAGGTGTATTTTTCGATCTATATGGTACATTGCTTATCCCTAATAATATTAAGAAAGCATGGAAAAATTGGTTTAATACATTTTATAAACTGATGGGAAATTTTGGATTAAGAATAAAATATAAGGATTTTGCAAATTTATGTAATGGGTTTTTTACTAAAGTAAAAATTGAAGAAAAAGATAATCACTTATCCATCTACGAAACTAAGATAAAAAAATTTGCACTTGATTTGAATATAGAACTCAAACTCAGTGAGATTAGAGAAATTCAAAAAAAAACCATTTTTGCTTGGCATAAATATATAGAAATCGATTCAGAAACAATTCCATTGTTAGAAGCAATAAAAAGTAAGAAATCTCTAGCCTTAATTACCAATTTTGATCACCCAGCAAATGTTTACTCCATATTATCTAAATACAACCTTACTAAATATTTTGAATTTGTTGCGATTTCTGGAGAAATTGGATTTGAAAAACCTAATCCTAAAATATTCCATGTAACACTTGAGAATGTTGGTTTAAATCCTGCTGATGTTATATTCATAGGGGATACTGATGAGGATGTAGAAGGAGCTTTAAATACAGGCATTAAACCTATATTGATACAACGTCAAAGCTTAAAAAAAAGAATGAAAGGAAATGATTATATCTCAAATAAAAATGTAAAGGGAGAAAAAATTTGTATCTATAACTCGAATATGAAACCTTTTAAGACAATTTCACGATTAAGAGATTTATATCAAGTACTCAATCTATAATCAACTTATTAATTCAATAGAAGGTGTCCATATATCTTGATAATTGTTATTTAGTATAAACTTTATAAATTTAAGCTAATTTTACTTAATGTTTAAACATAAAAATATATACTTTTATCCAATAAGAACAAATGTTAGTGAAAAAAGATGTCAGAATGGCAAGTTAAAGAAGATAAAGCATGGTTTAAGAAATGGTGGCCGAAAGAAACGCCTAAAAATCATAAATTTGAGGAAATATCATTAGGAGAGTTTTTTGAAAGGCAACGTAAAAAATATGCTAATGAAAGGATGATGTGGTTTATAGAATCATGGATGACCTATGAAGAAGCAGGACAAGCCATAGATTCTTTAGCAACAGCTTTAGATAAATTAGGAGTGAAAAAAGGAGATGTCGTTGCATTTTTAATGCCAAATTGTTTTCAATATGTTATTTGTTTTTATGCAACTGTAAAATTAGGAGCAATTGCGACCGGCATAAATCCGACTTACAAACCTCTAGAAGTATTGCATCAACTTAAAATGACTAATTCAAAGGTTTTAATTACCTTGGATGCGTTATATGGAGAATTGGCACGTCCAATTATTAGTAGGACTAATATTGAGATGGTGATTTATACAAATATCGCAGATTTAGCTTCGGGTTTATCAGGAGTGAAGAAAAAGTTAGGGAAAATGATTGGAAAAATACCCACAGGAAAAGTTGATTTTCCTAGTGCAATAAATTTTATGGATCTTCTTAATACTGAAGTTGATCTTCCAAACGTGGATTTTGATCCTACCGAGCATACAGCTACGTTTATCATGACCGGTGGAACTACGGGGGTTCCTAAAGCAACAGTTTTATCACATTTCAACTTAGTTTCTAATGCAATTCAATGTGTTTTATGGGTAGGTGGTGAAGATCCTGGAGTAGGTGATATTGGGGCAATTCCATTGTATCATTCATTTGCAATGACAGCAGTTATGAATGTAGCTATAGGTTTAGGAGGTTGGATGATGCTCTTTCCAAGACCTCCACCAACGGATGAATTTTTAAAAGAAATTACGCATATTGATGCTCCAAAAGGTCTCTTTTATGCGGGTGCTGAAATATTATTCAAGAGAATTGCTGATTTTCCAAATCTAGAAAAGTTTCCTCATTTAATGGGTAGGTTAAAACTTTGTATTTCAGGTGCTGGACCTTTGCATGCTCCTGTGCAAAAATCATTCCAAGAAAATACTCAAGGAAGAATCGTTGAGGGATATGGGCTTTCAGAAGCAAGTCCTGTAGTAAGTGCAGGGAATTTATTCGGTGAGAGCCCAGTTGGAACCATTGGGATGCCAATGACCGGCACGGATTGGGGAATTTTTGATGCAGACGAATTTGAGGATGGGCTAATAGCAAATGGCTCATCGGGATCAAAATATGGAGAAGAAAATACTGGAGAAATATGCGTTTGTGGCCCTCAAGTTATGAAAGGATATTTAAACCAACCAGAAGAAACTGTAGATACATTGAAAAAATGGGATAGTCGAACATGGCTTCTTACTGGTGATATCGGATTTATGAATGAAGATGGAACAATTGCTATAAGAGATAGAAAGAAACAATTAATTAAAGTTGCGGGTCATTCAGTATTCCCCGCTGAAGTTGAAAGTTTACTTATGAGTCATGAGGCTGTTTCTGAAGCAGCTGTTGCAGGTCTACCCGATCCAGCAGGAAAAGTAGGAGAAATCACAAAAGCATGGGTAGCCTTACGACCCGAGTACAAAGGAAAAATTACAGGAACAGATTTAATAGCTTGGACTGAAAAGAATATGACTAAATGGAAATGTCCGGCTATGATTGACATAATTGACGAAATTCCTAAAAGCATCATGGGAAAAGTCGAAAGACGTACTCTTCAAGAAGCAGATCCATTATTTAAAAAATAAGATTTCTTTTTTTATTACTTTTTTATTTAAATCTTGATTTCTCTAAATTATATTATTAATTTCCTAAACTTTTGAAATAATGATTAATTTTACTTTTCATGAATGGAACCGCTTCTGAACAAACGTTCGTTCATTATTTATTTTTTTGGGGGGGTCAATTATTTTCGATATTAGGCTCCTCTATTATTCGGTTTGTTATAGTTTGGTGGATTGCAGAAGAAACCCTAAATCCGATAACTGTATCTATTGCATTTTTTTTAGGTTCACTTCCAATGGTTATCATTCCCCCCATAGTAGGAGTGTTTATCGATAGATGGAATAGAAAAATTGTTATTGCATTAGCAGATTCCCTACAAGCATTTATAACATTTATAATGATTTTGCTCTTTCTTACTGGTATTGCTAACGTTTGGTTTATAATGATTATGAACATTTTCCGAGGAATTTGTCAAGCAATTCATTTCCCTACAGTGAATGCAATCATTCCTATAATGATACCTAAGAAACATCTAAGTAGAATGAATGCTATAAATTATCTATTTACTGGTGTTATTCAAATAATTGGTCCTGTAGTAGGAGCAACCCTTTTAGCTTTCTTTGAAATTGAACAAATTCTTTGGGTGGATGTTTTCACTTTTTTCATAGCAATCATTCCATTATTATTAGTTAAAATTCCCTCGATCTTATCAAAAACAGATCAAACTGAAAAGGATTCATATTTCAAAGAATTTAAGGATGGTATAAATATCTTAAAATCTGTGAGGAGTTTTCTAATCTTAATTATATTCATTTCAGTTATTAACCTCTTAAATATGCCGTTTACTACCCAGATGTCATTATTTGTTCTAATTGATCACTCTGGAGGAGAACTAGATTTTGCTCTTATTAGCGCATTTTTACAAGTGGGTATTGTTTTAGGTGCGATAATAGCTTCAACTAAAAAACATTGGAAACATAAGGAATTAATAATATTATATTCTGTATTTATAGGAGTTGGGGGGTATTCAATTACAGCACTTGCCCCAAAAGGCTATTTTCTATTAATGGGTATTGGATCATTGATTCATGCCTCTATGATCCCTATAGCGAATACCATGTTTCTTACAATACTTCAAACGAAAGTACCTCCAGAGACTCAAGGTAGAGTATTTTCAATTGTTGCTAGCATTGCTGCGGCTATAACTCCACTTGGAATGATAATCTCTGGACCAATAGCAGTGTTTCTTGGAATTCGTTTACTATTTATTATTGTTCTTTATTTGCAGGTTGTTAGTGTTGTTATAACATGGTATTTCACTGATATTAAAAAAATTATTCATGAAGAATCAATAGAAGAAATGAAAAAAAAACAAGATGAAATAAGACTAAGACCCGAACAAATTGAATTATAAACTTCTTTTATTCCTTTAGGTGAGTATTAAATAAATTTTAATTTCTGTGTTAATTCCTTAAAAATATATTAGAAAACAAGATTTTTATAAATTCACTTAACTATAGAAATGACAAAGGGAATAATTGTATCTGGAGGCTGGGGAACCCGTTTACGTCCTTTAACTTGTACTATCCCTAAGAGTTTGATTCCTGTGGTTAATAAACCAGTGATAGAAAGACAAATCTTGTTATTAAAAACTGCTGGGATTAATGAAATAATCTTAGCTGTCAGTGTAATGTCTGATGTACTTAAGAATTACTTTAGAAATGGAGAAAAACTTGGAGTAAATATAAAATATACTGATGAGAAAAATCCCTTAGGAACTGCTGGGGCTATAAAATTAGCGGAAGATTACCTAAAAGATGAAAACTTCTTTATGTTGAATGGAGATGTCATATTAAACTTTGATCTTAAAGAAATGATCAGAGCTCATGAAAAGCATAAAGGAGTAGGTTTAATTGGAAGCAGAATTGTTCCTGATCCCTCTAGATATGGTGTTTTAATTGTAGAAGAAGATACAAACAAAATATTACAATTTCTTGAAAAAGATGAATATAATCCCCCCGATAGTAAACGTAACCCAATGCATATCAATGTAGGTATTTACCTTTTAGAACCCGAGATATTTCAATATATTGAACCTCAAAAGAAAGTATCAATTGAAAGGAATGTATTTCCAAATCTTGCGAGAGAAAATAAATTATATTATTATTCAATATCAGGTATTTGGAGGGACATTGGCAAACCAGAAGAATTATTGAAAGGTAATATTCAATTAATGAATGAATTGTTAAAAAACCAACAATCGAAAAATGAAAATCTAATTGGTAAGAATCTAGATGTTGAGGGTAAAGTTTTGATAAAACCTCCCGTCGCTATTGGAGAAAACGTTGTTATCAGAAAAAATTGTCAAATCGGACCAAATACGATAATTGGAAATAATGTGTATATAGGAGCAAATACAGAAATTAAAGACACGCTGATTTATAACGAGACTTATATCTCTGAGAATGTTAAATGTGAAAAAGCTATAATAGCAGATAATTGTCTACTTCATGATGGAGTCCAGTTAGTTGGAAATAATGAGAACCTGGTAATTCTTTCTTCCTTTGTGGAAGTTTTAGATAATGTGAGGTTAATTGCTCCCTCTGAATCATCATTATCCGTTTGTCATCATGAGGTTGTGAGATTGAATGTAGAATAATCTAATTAGTTATATCGCTTCACGGAGTTTAATAATTTTTCTTTTCAATTTTTTAATTCGAGAATCAGAAATATTATATATTAAAAAACTTTCAAGAATTTTTAATGCTTTTTGATAGTGCTGAATGCTACTGATGTAATCACCACTTTTTTCAGCGTTTTCTCCTGCTTTAATATTAAAGTCCAGTTCTATTTGTTTAACTAGTTTATCTAATTCCAACAACATGTTTGAAATCCGATCAATTTCATTTTTAAAATTAAATTCTCTTGCAAGAAATAAAGCTTTCTTATATTCATTTTCTCCTATTTGATAAGCTAGAGCCTTCTCAGCAGCTTTACCTTTTTTAATAAGTTCCCTAATCACATTAATTGCAGAATCCTCGTCTATATCGTCAATTTTCTCTTTTAGTTCTTCAAAATCTGAATCTTTTATGATTATAGATGAAATAGGTTTATATTTTGCAACTTTTTCTTCTTGAGCTTCTTGAAGCATTTCCAAATTACTCATAGCTGCTTCTAACTTTGTAGGAATTATGATTTTTTTCTCGACTAATTGATATATCTCGAATAAAATAAGAGTTGCATTTAAATTGACAATTTTCTTCACTCGATTCAATAAATTGTTTATAAAAAAAAACGATTTTGAAACAAGTAATTCCTTAGCAATATTAAAAATAGCATTTTGAATTTGATTTTGATTGATTCCCTCCAAAATACTTGGAGCGATCGATTGAGTTAAAGTCATTGGGAAAACTAACTTAATTTCAAACGATTCGATAATGTAATCAACCATATTTTTAAAATAAAACATTCCAGCACTTCGAAAATTGATTAATTCTTGCTTGAAAAATTCTTCAAATTCAGGGATAAAATGCAAAACTTGAGTTCTCATATTTTCTGAAGCTTTATTATCCAACATTAAGCAAAGTCTAATAAAATCTCCATCTCGTAAGAGGATATTAAAGTTTTGATATTGAAATTCATAAAAATTAAAAGATTTTTCTAATCGTAAATTTTTATTTGAGCCTTTATGGGATTCTGAGAAGGTTATATTTGCTTGAATGAATCCACTCAACAAATCTGCATTAATTTCTTCTCCGGAAACAGGATAATTCAATAAAGTTAACCCAGATTCTTTATCTATAACTATAACATGTTTTATATTTAAAACATCTAAAAATTTACGCCAGATTAATTCTTGTTCCATCTTAAGGCGACGTTCGTAAGAATCAACTTCAAATACTTTTAAATTTGAATCTATTTCAAACCCTAGTTGCTTTAATTTATTTTTAATGCAAGTCATACAGAATTTAGGGTATTTTGAACACTTTTCCTTAATTTTGCCACAATTAAATCCTAAGCTATTAATCTCAAAATAAACCATAAATTACTTCAGTTTTAAGATATTTTTTATGTAAAATTAGATGAAATTCAGCAATCCCATTTAAGAAATTTACTTCTTTCTTTACTTTATTTGGTTAAACATAGCTTAACAGACATTTAAATTTTTAGACTAAATAATAATTAAAAGAAAATAACAAAAATTATTTAATATTTTGAATCAACAAATATTATTACATTTAAAAATCTTAAGCACCTAATATGTAAGTTAAATAAAATTAAGAGGATATGAATTGAAAGATTACCGGATTGATGATGATTGGATATTGAATCGTATTTCGGGTCAAAGTACTAGTTTTAGTCAATGGCTTTCTAATATAATGAATTCCATAGAAAAAACTTTAGAGGAAGTGCATCCTGAAGCTCTTGAAGAGTTCAAAAAAGATAAAAATATGGTATCGTTCAAAGATATGGATAAAGATTTAAGCGCAACACAAGAAGAATTGGATAAGTTAGGATTTTTTGGAAAAAAATTTTCTGGCTTTACTACAAAAATCCTTAATAAGGTTCAGAAACCAATTGAGAAATATATTAAGAAATCGTTAAAGGATATTGAGGGCTTAGATCTTGATTTGGATTTTATAACTGGAAAGAAAAAAGATCTATCTACTGCTCTTTTTGATGTATCTAAAGAAAGGGGAATTGAATCGAAAGGGTTACTATATCTTATAAGAGCTCTACCCGACCTTGAGGCATTTCTTTATAGTACTAGCGTGAGAAAATATTATCGAGATCATACTGAACATGCTCTTCGTGTAGCTGTATTAGGAGACTTTCTTTTAGAACAAGATTTAGGACAAGGATCTCTTAAAGGAATGATTTCTGAATTAACAGAGCTAGATAAGAATTCATTAAAGGAAAAATTTTGGTGGATAACAGGACTCATCCATGATATAGGTTATCCTTTAGGAAAAATGACCACAGCAGTTAACTATTCACTAGTTAACCAACTTTTAAAATGCTATCCTACTATTGATTTAGAATTTATACCTTTTGAAATCAGTTTAGCTTGGAAAGGTCAACAAGAAGAATACCTTAAGATTTTAGAAGAAGGACTTTCTAAAGAAGCACGGACTTTAATAAGAAAAGGAGCAGGATTTAAGGATCAGAGATTATCTGCTCAAGATACTCAAATTTTCTTAACTCAACCAGAGGGACATCCCGAATATCAATATAAAGATCCTGTTGAATTAGATCATGGTGTTATTTCTGCACTTTCTCTTCTGAAAGGGATCGGAACACCTCAAGAAATTAAAAAGAATGATGAATATCATGGATACATTTTAGCAGCGAGAGCGATAGCATTACATAACTTTAAAGCCCAACTTAAAGATTATGTTTTTGAAGAGCAGCCTTTAGCATTTTTTTTAATGTTAATAGATGAATTACAAGAATGGGGTCGACCAATTCCAATTCAAATACGTGATACATATTTTACAACCGAATTGAAAAAAGTTACGCTATTAGATGAACTTTTACTAAGTTTAGATGATTTTTCTTGGCTAATGCAATTTAAAAATCAACAAGCTAAAGATCTCATGGAATTTAATTTCAATTTATTTTCAAACAACAAGAAAAAAACATTTGGTAGGTTAGATGGTGGAGAAATGTTTCCGAAGACTACGATTAATCTTCAAGATGTTGAATTAATGAAAGATAAGAAGGAACAGAAGGAAAAAATCATAGCACAAAATACAATAATCATTTAGGGTGATTCAGAAATATGGAAAATTTAAAAGAAAATGGATTGAAAATCTTTA
>CAYNEU010000622.1:0-4448 GCA_964396275.1 uncultured archaeon
AATATCATTTGAAACTTCCTATATTATCATCAGCTATGGATACAGTCACAGAAGAAAGTATGGCAATTAGTATGGCTTTAAGAGGTGGTCTTGGCGTTCTGCATCGCAATTGTTCTTATGAAAGGCAATTAGAAATGGTAAGAATTGTTAAGCGAGCTAGGTCTTTTGTAATTGACGATGTAGCGACAATTAGTCCTAATGCAAAAGTTTCTAAAGCAAAATTTATGATGGAAAATTATAATATAAGTGGAATTGTAGTGGTTAATGAAGCGAATAGAGTATGTGGCATTTTCACTAAGCGCGATATTCCTTTCTTTGAAAAAGATCTTCAAAACGGGACAATTAAAGATTATATGACTAAAGATGTAATTTCAATCAAACCTGGAGCTTCGAGAGAAGAAGCACTGAAAATTTTATATGAATCCCGAAAAGAAAAATTACCAATTATAGGTGAAGACGGACTTTTAAAAGGACTAATCACAAAGAAAGATTTGGCTCCTGAATTTCCATTTGCTTCTAAAGATGATGAAGGACATTTATTATGTGCTTTAGCTTTATCCCCTAAATTTCCAGAATCTTCCCAAGCTCAAGCTTCTTTGAAAGAAATTGATAAATATGTAGATATTTTCTTTATAGATGTAGCTGATTTTTATAAAAGGGATGATATCAATGGTACAATGAAGTTAATGAGACTTTTGGAATCTGATTTTGTTTTAGGGAATATTGGGACTTACCAAGCTGCTGAATATTTGATCTCAAAATGCGATTTTGTAGAGGAACGGTTTATTGGATTAAAGGTGGGAATGGGTTCTGGGTCAATTTGCACAACTTCAATACAAACAGGTGTAGGTGCTCCAACCTTATATGCTACTGCACAAGTAGCTGATGCTATACAAGATTATAATCAGAAACTATCTTTAATTGCAGATGGGGGTTTCACTAAACCAGGTGATTTACCAAAAGCATTTTCTGTTGGTGCAGATATGATAATGTCAGGGCATTTTCTTGCTGGTACTGATGAATCTCCTGGTTTTATAGATACCATTTCTGGAAGAAAGGTAAAGGTTTATCGTGGAATGGGAAGTAAAGATGCGAGAGTGTCAGGATATATCGCAGATCGTTATATAGAAGGCTCAAAAATGTTAACTGAAGGTGTTAGTGATTATGTACCCTATGTGGGGGATGTAACTGGAGTTTTAGCAACTCTAAAAGAAGGTTTAACTAATGGAATGATTTATGCTGGTGCGGGATCTATTGAAGAGATGAAAAACGCATCACTTGGAATTGTCTCAATTGTTGGGCAGCGTGAAACATCACCACACGATCTTATTGGAAAATTTTAAATTGTTCTTATATATTTGTGTCGATGTTAAAAAATAGTAGATCTTTTTAAATTCTACAATCTCAACCCTAATTCCACTTATTAAAGCTCTATTAATTAAGTATTAACAACAAAAAACTTTTCTTTGTTACAATTATTTTTTTATATATGAAAATAAAATCAAATTAGATTTCTATGAAAAGAATAAAAAGAGTAATTATTAGTGTTTATGAAAAGAGGGGGATTATCGAGTTTGTTAAAGTATTACTAGACGAATTTAAAGTTGAAATTTTATCTACTGGAGGCACTGGAACCCTCTTAGAGAAAAATGGTATCAAATATACAAAAATTTCTGAGTTTACTGATTCACCAGAAATGTTTGATGGCAGAATTAAAACTTTACATCCAAAAATCGAAGGTGGTATTTTATATCGTAGAAGTTTGCAGAAAGATATTGATGACGCTAATAAATATGATATTAAACCAATTGATATGGTTGTGTGCAATTTATATCAATTCAAAGAAGCAATTGAAAAACCAGGCATAGCTCTTGATGATGCATTGGAGATGATTGATATCGGAGGACCAACGATGATTCGTGCTGCAGCAAAAAATTTTCCAGATGTTATCGTGGTTCCAAGCCCTGATTATTATGAAGAAATTATTGAAGAGCTTAGAAAAAATAAAGGAGCTATCACTGAAAAAACTCGAATTCTCCTCGCTCAAGAGGTCTTTTCAATTATGGCAGATTATAATGCTGCGATTGCAAATTATCTCCAAAAATATTACAATCCAGAAGCTTTATTACCCAAGACAATTATAAAAGTATATGAAAAGGTACAAGATTGTAGATATGGAGAAAATTGGGATCAGAAAGCAGCATATTATAAAGATTCTTTTGCTAAACATGGTCTTCATAACTTAAAACAAATTAGTGGAAAGGAAATCTCTTTTAATAATTATCTAGATATTGACTCCTGTATGCAAATTCTTCTGGATTTTGGGACGGAACATTACACAACGGCAATTTTAAAACATACAAGTCCTAATGGTGTAGCAATTGATAAAAAGGATCAATTATCATCGGTAAAAAAAGCATTCAGCACAGATCCATTGTCAGCATTTGGAGGAATCTGGGGTGTTAATAAAGAATTAACAAAAGATATAGCTGATTTTATTGTAAATAAAGAAAAAATATTTGCGGAAGTAATTATGGCACCTTCATATGAAAATGAGGCTCTACAGATATTAAAACAAAAAAAAAATATGATAATAATTGAATTTCAAGATTTCCTTGATAAAAGAAATGAGATCTACAATAATCTTGAAATTAGAAGTGTTCTAGGGGGAGTTCTTATTCAAGAATATGATAGTAAACCTGTTATTAAAGAATGGAACGTTGTAAGCAAGAGAAAGGTGAATAATATTGAAAAGGAGGCTTTAATCTTTGCATATAAAGTTGCTAAATGGGCTAAATCGAATTCGGCATGTTTTGCTCAAATCTATGATAATGGAATTTATTCCATAGGAATTGGAGCTGGACAACAAAGTAGAGTTCATGTAGTTAAATTAGCTATTCAAAAAGCGATAGAATTTGGCCATAAGGATGAATTAAAAGATTCTTTTATGGGAACAGATTCCTTTTTCCCATTCCCTGATGGTTTAGAGGTTACAGTCGAAGCTGGGGCAAAAGCTATTATTAATCCTGGTGGATCCATTAGAGATGATGCTGTGATTAAACGTGCAGATGAATTAGGCTGTGCTTTAGTATTTTGTGGCAAAAGAGTATTCCGCCATTAAAAATCTTTAAACTAAATATTAATTTGGTTTTACGCCTTTAAGAATTAATCTTTTCGAAAAAAAGTATTTGTAGTAAGAAAGGTTTATAAATTTCAAAAGATAATTTTATAATACTCAATATTTTGAATTTGACATTTTAAATTAATATTTTAAATGAGGAGACTAAATCTAATCATATCTTACTAAGATGGAGCTCTTTTAGAAATGGATTTTTTTCTTGATAACTTGAAAGATACGCTTGAAGCGATAAATAAACTAATAGAAAATAATGTTACCCTCGTAAATACTAAGAGAATTAGAAGGTGTTATAATGTTAAATCCTCAAATCGCTCTAAGATAAATTTCATTTGGAGAGCTTTAAAATGTCTTGAAGAAGAAGGAATTTTAACGTTAAATGGAATAACTAATCCTAAAACCTATAAGATTATATCAAATGACATAATAGACGTCGACAAAGTACTCTCTCAAATTTGGAAAAATAAAAAAGCTGAATTTTAGATTAAATCTAAACCTATTAATAAATCATTTAATTTATTTTTAGATTCTTCATCATTTGGATTATTAATTAACCGTTTTTGGTAAAATATTATATTTGGATATTTTAATTCCAGTTTATTAATTCTTTTTACCCAATTGTTAAAGTTGTTTAAACGTTCATAAACTTCAGGGTCATCTTCTAAAGTTTTTACTTCTTCTTCCTTTTCTCCTGAAAAAAGATTTTTATATTGTTTTACACTTACACCTTGATCTTTTAATAATTTCTTGTTAGTTTTACGAATGAATGCTTCCAAACTGCTTCTCCAACTGACATATTTTTCATTAATCTTATCAATTATATCTTGAATAATCCTTATCTCTTGTGGATAAATAGTCTCTTCCCTCTTTGTAAGGATCTTCTTAACTTTTTGAAATTCAATTTCAAACTTCTTTATGTAATTATTGACCATTTTTTCAAATTCAAATAGAACTATATTATAATCTTTAGCAAACAATACTTCATTACTTGAAAATGTTAGAGTCTCTTCATCAAAAATTCCTGTTAACTTTCTTTTATTAACTAAATCATCAAAAATACTTCTTATCAAGTTAATCTCTGATTCATTTAAATCTTTACCATAAAATAAATCATGAAAAGAAAAAAGAAAACTATTTTCTAATAACAGTTTTGTAATCCCGCTTTCAGTATAAAAAATAACTTCTCCGTCATTATCATAAAAAATTCCCTTTATTTTTCCATCAACCAATAAATCGTTAATAAGATCTTCTATTAAAGTTGACGTAATATCATATGTTCCTAAAGAAATATAATCATCATGTTTTGCTTTAT
>CAYNEU010000623.1:0-2599 GCA_964396275.1 uncultured archaeon
CTAAATCTTGTAAAAAGAGACGCTAATGGGTGGAGTTTAACCATTGAAGGGGGGAAAATCTGTGATGATTATCTTAATAAGAATTTAGGAAAAATTGAATTGTGATCGATTAAATATTTATTTTCGTTTAATGATTTTTAAATTAATACTAATTTACTATAGAAATATTGTAGAATGATTTTTGTTTAGTAAGTTCATTTTTAATTCTCCTAAAAAATAGTTGAGATATATGAAAGAGAAAAGAGAGGAAGATTTTGGCGAGGAATTCGATGAGGACGAATATGATCCCACAAAAGAAGCATTTTTTTCTGATATGATGGATATGGAAGAAGAAATCGCTTCTGAGGCTTATGAATTAGTTGAACATGCTATTAATCTGATAGGGGGTCAATATTATGATGATGGTATTGAAATTTTACGTCAAGCAATCGGATTATATACACAGATTAATAGAGAAGAAGAAATTAAAGCCATAAATGATAAAATTTCAGAAGTTTATGTACTTAAAGAAAAATCATTCCGAGAAATTGAAGCTGAACCGGAAAGAGAAGTTGAAGTTTTTGAGGAAGCTGAAGTAATTGAGGAACCTGAAGCGATCGAGGAAATTAAAGAGGTTGGATTACCCGAAGAAGCTGAATTAATCGAAGAGACTAAGATTGAGGCGGATTTGATCAGTCGAGCAGATCAATTAATTGTGGAAGCCCACCAATTAACTAATTCTGGTGAGTTTGAGGAAGCTCTCAATAAATATGATGCAGCTGAAAATATCCTTGAAGATCTTAATAAAACTGAGGAGATAGAAAGATTATTTTCATTGATTGAAGAATGCTATATTAAAAAAGCGGAATATTTACGTAATGTTAAAAAAGAAGAACTAGATGTTGGTATGGACTTGGAAGCACAATTAAGTGAAGAGCAGATAAAAGAACAAAAATTAGAACAATTTCTTGAAACTAAAAAGAGAGAGGAGGAGATTTCAACTCGAGCATATGAGATATTGGATCAAGCAGTAGAAAGGGCTAAATTGCAGGAATATGATCAAGCTATAAAATTATATATGGAAGGTATAAGTTTATTTGAAGAACTAAATTGGACATATGAAGCTAAACGAATTCGAGATACTATAGAGCAATTAGAAAAAGAAAAACTTCTACATCTTAAAGAGCTTGAGAAAGAAAGAGTAGAGATGGAGCAAAAAATTGAAAGCGAATTAGAAAAAGAAAAACTGATTGATCACTACGCAAAAGAGGTAATTGAACAAGAAAAACTTGCACAAATGGAAAGATTAAAAGGAATCGAATTTCAAAAAATGGAACAAGAGTTCTTTAAAGCACAAATTGACAATATGGTATCAAATGCAGCTAGAATGGCACATGAGTATGAAATAGAAATGCAGAGAGCTATCAAAGATGGAAAAATAGTGGAGGAATGTATTTATCCTAAAGTTATTGAAATTTATAATAACATAAAGGATTTACTCATTGATAAAGGTTGGAATAAGGAAGCAGCGATATATGATGATACAATAGACGTCTATATTCAAAAATTTGAAAAGGACAAAAAAATAAGACAAATCGAAGCTGATAAGGTTAAAAAACAGAAAGAAACCGAAGAGTTACTAAAAGTTCAGGAACAAGGTATAGAAGTTCATATTAGTGAGGAACAACAACGAGCTATAAAAGAGCAACGTCAAAAAGAAATAGAAATTCAGAATGTACGAAATCAAATTGAGGAAATGACCAAAAGAGCAGATCGTTTAGCTAGAGAGTATGAGGTAGCGTTAAGAAAAGGTAAATTCGAATTAAAATGTCCTTATTCTGAAATTATCAATCTTTTTGAAAAAGCTCGACAAATGACATTAGAAAGAGGTTGGGATACAGATGTAACTATCTTTTCAAGTCAGATATATTCTTATAAACAAAAGCTGGAAAAAGATAATCGATTAAGACAAATTGAAGGTGATAAAGCTAAAAAACAAGAAGAGATTGAAGAAACGTTTAAAGTTAAAAAAGAGGAGCCTTTTGTAGGATTAGATGTTGAAAAATTAAAATTATCTGAAAAGCAAAAAAAAGCAGAAGAAGAAAAAGAAGATTTTGATTTTAACATCGATATAATGGTAAATCGAGCTGAAAAAATGGCTCGAGAATATAATTCTGAAATGAAAAAAGCCATAAAAAAAGGTAAATTAGCAGAAAATCCTCCATTTTTGAAGATTATTGGGATATATGAAAAAGTTAAGCGAATGTTGCTTGAGAATGGACGTGAAGAAGAAGCGGCAGCATATGGTACCCAAATAAATTTTTACTCCGAAAAATTAGAGCATGATAACAAATTACGAGAAGTAGAAGCTGAAAAAGCCTATAGAGAAAAAGCAATTGAAGAAATGCATAAAATAGGTAAATACATTGAAGTAGATGAGGAAAGATTAAAAACTATAGAAAGGAAAAAAGAAGAGGAAGATTTTGAAAAATTTATTTCTGATAATGTCAATAATGCCGAAAAAATGGTACGTGACTATGAAATGGATATGAGAAAAGCATATAGACAAGGAATAATATTGGAGAGTACAACTTATGCTGATGTCATTGAAATTTATAAA
>CAYNEU010000624.1:0-3710 GCA_964396275.1 uncultured archaeon
TAAAAGCTCACTATTAATAAGATTTTGTGATAATATCTTTTCTGAAACCCTAAAGGAGACTATTGGTGTCGATTTTAAGAAGAAAACAATTGAATTAAAATATGATTCCAAGTTAATACCAATAACCCTAAGTATTTGGGATTTTGGAGGAGAAGAAAAATTTCGTACTTTATTCCCTCCATATATACAAGGAGCCGCAGCAGCTCTAATTCTTTTTGATATGACCAATAAAAAATCATTATATGGTTTAGAAAATTGGGTTAAGATTATCGATGAAAATGCTTCTGAAAATGTTGTTAAATCATTTATTGCTACAAAGATTGATTTGAAAGATAAAAGAGAAGTATCTAAAGAAGAAGCAAAGAAATTTTGTGATAAATATACAGCAAATAAAGAAATTTTTATAACTTCATCAAAAACAGGGCATAATGTAGAAGAAGCATTTTTAAGTATGGTTAAAGAAGTAGTAGATGCAAATTTACAAAAATGTAATGAATGTGGAGAATTTTTTAGTAGAGAATTAAAAAAATGTAGTTTTTGCGGGAAAAAAATTGAACTAATTGTATAATCTATATTAAATTAAAAATTATGAATTATTGATTTTTTTTCATATGAAGACTATTCCCTTTTAAGTAAAATAATCTTCAAAGGGATATCCAATTTCCCCAATACGTTTGAAAGCGGGAGGTTTTTTTCTGATAAAACCCCATAGTCCCTCTTCCCACATTTGTGTTTTAATATTTCTCATAAAACATTCTTTTTCTTTCTCAAGAGCATCTTTTAAATTCATATTAAAACCTTCATTTATAGCTTTCTTAGTTAATGCTGCCGATATTGGAGCTCCCCGTGCAATTGAATGAGCATAATGCAAAGCTCTTTGTAATTCTTTGCCTTTTGGTGTAATTTCATCAATTAGACCAATTCTAAAGGCTTCTTGAGCATCTATTGGCTCTCCACTTAATATAAATTTTTTAGCTCGTCCCCAACCAATAATACGAGGAAGTCGTTGGGTTCCTCCATATCCTGGAACAAGCCCAATTCTTGTTTCAGGCATAGCAAAATATGCATCTTCTGAAGCAATTCTGATATCACACGCACATGCTAGTTCGATACCTCCTCCATAAGATGTACCTTTGAATGCTACTATAAAGCATTTTGGAGAGTCTTCAATTAAATTAAATGTGGAATGACCTAAATTTAGATTATCAATAGCCTTTTTTGGTTTTCTCCCATATTTCTTAATCATTTCTTTAATATCTGCTCCTACTGTAAAAAGTTTTGGATTTGCGCTAGCTATAACAACAGAAACTACTTCTGTATCAACATTTGCAATTTTAACTAAATCGAATAATTCTTTAAAAACATTTTCGCTTAATGCATTTACTTTAGGTCGATTTAATTTTATAATTAATACATCTTTATCCTTTTCCATTTGGAAAAATTTATATCCACCATATGGTGAAAGTGTCAATATTTATCACCCATTATATATTTTTTTTTTTAATAATTTAAGATCCATATTTAGATTGAATTTCATATTAAAAGATATAAACTTGATATTGATCCCATTATTTTTAAGCTTTTTATCTTACGAATTTTTTTAGGCTCCAACAATAACTTTTAATTATTATAATACTCTGATTAAAATCGATTTTATTGTCTTCTGAAATCGTTTGAAAAATAAGGTATTCGATTTATTTCATAAATTTTAGAATTAAATTAATGAATTCAGATAATACGATACTAAATTTAAAAGACAAATTTTGAATTAGGATTCTGCTAGAATTCTTTTAAAATCAAAAAAATTATATTTTAAAAAATATTTTACATTTTAAATTTCTATTTTATTAATCAGCTGTAGACTTTATATGGTGATTTTTTCAATGCCAAGAACACTAACTGAAGAAGAAAAAAAGGGCTTTGAAAATGTTGAATATCTTTTAAATGGAATGATAAATGACCGTAGCGTACCCAGGAATATAAAGAGAATCGCACAAAGAGGTATTAATGAATTACATAGGGAAGATGAGACCCCAGGTGTCCTTTCCAGTAATGTAATGTATATGGTTGGTGATTTAAGTCAAGATCCCAATATCCCCTTCCACTCGCGTACTACTATTTACCGAATTATCTCTATTTTAGAAAAAATAAAAGATTAAGTAATTGTTTTAAGATATTTTGAAATTGCATATTACCAAAAAACGTTTTAATCTATTAGTTTAACTTTTTATTTTTGAAAAATTTATTAAAATATACAAATTAATTTATAGCTTAAAAGAACATATAGTTACTTAGTATAACAATCATTTTTTAATGAATTGAAGTATAAAAGATGGTGAAATTTAAATTTGGCCTTAGATATAAATGGATGGATTGATGGAATCACTGCGTCAGGTGTAGTGATTTTTGGGATAATATTTGGTTTATTCTTTATCTATAGAGCAAAAAAAACAAATTCTAAATTAGTTGCCATTTTAGGCGCAGCTAACATGCTTGCGGGGCTTATGTTCTTAGGTGTATTCATAGATTTTCTAAGAGTTCTTATTATTGACCTAAATATGGAGAACAATGGTACAGTTGCAATTTTATCTTATATTTGGTTTGCTCCTGTAATAATAACTGCAATGTATATAGGTGCAGAGTTATTAGCACCTAAAATAAAAACGTATATTGTGGTTATTATCTTAATCATATCAATAATCTTTGAGATAATTATATTTTTTGATCCTTTAGGGTCTTTTAATTTCGTTCCCACTCCACCAGCATCACCTAGTAAAAATTTAATTGATTATAATGTCAATTTAATGACTTTCGCAGGAATATTAATGGGAGTTATGTTAATAACAGTTCTAGTTTTTTTGGGACTTGGCTTTTTATATAAAGCTCTTCAATCTTCAGGAGTTATACGTAAAAATTTCTTGTACCTTTCAATAGGTTCAATATTTTTTTGTATCTTTGGATTATTAGAGGGATTAACTGTTCCGGGAATTTTAGTGATTATAGTAAGAATTGGGTATCTATCTAGCTTCTGGCTTATGTATTTCGGTTTAAAGGTATAATCTAATTTCTTTTTTTTTAGCAATTAATATTTATATAAAAAGATTATTTTATTAGTTAAAAGCGAAATATTTACACCTTATCAATACATTATTATCTTATTCAAAGGAGTTTTAAATATTCATGAAACGTGAAATAATTCAAGGGATAGTATACATAGAAATGAATGATGAATTGGGACCTAATCCCGTAGCATGGCTTCCCAATACATTCACACAAATGGATTTAATTCATATAAGCATTAAGGCATTAACCATCCTATCGGGTGAAGATGGTCTCATCCCAGAATCTTTAGTGATTCTCCCCTTTCCTTCAAAGAATTTAAAGGGAATGGTTAAATATATCAAATGGAATGATCCTTTAAGACGAGGAGGCATTGGTCAATCTGCTCTTATATTGTTGTTTCAAGAAATAGATGATGTAATTTTTTATAAATATATTAATGATCTATCTATTCCTTTTAATAACCTCACCTCAGAAATAATAAATTTAGAAAAATCAAAAGCATCCCGAGAAGATTTCATAAAAGTACTTGAATATCTTGAATTTAATATATCCGCTCTTTTGGAAGAATTAAAAGTTCAAGAAATTACTCAACAAAAGAGTGCAGCATTTCCCGAACAGAACCTTAAAGACCGAAGTTTGATAGATTA
>CAYNEU010000625.1:0-1521 GCA_964396275.1 uncultured archaeon
AAGCCCGGGATTAAATGAATTATTGGTCGCAGGACAGGGTTGGGTTGACATTTGCATGGATGTCTGGAAAAAACAGGTACGACCGCTAGCGGTTGGCACCATGATTGTCGCTGCTTTTTATACTCTATATAATTTACGTTCAGCGTTGACAGCCGGAATTAGCAAAGCCATGCGGGATATCGCAGCCTCTAAAGGAAGCGATACAAAAATTAACCGCTTAGAATTAGATATTAATTTTAAAAAAAATAAAGGAACTTTTTATTTCTTTAACCTATTAAATTACTACAATAAATGTTATTTATTTTTTAAATTAATCATCTTAAAATTTGCATTTTATAATTTCATTTATTTTCTAATTATTAGATTGAATTAATAAAAACGAGGAAAACCATGGAAAAGTTAAAAGTTGGAATCATTGGATGCGGAGTTATTTTTGATCTTAATATTCTGGGCTATTTAAATCGTGATGATATTGAAATTACTTGTTTATGTGATAGTAAAGAAAGACATATTAAAGAGAAGATTGAAAAGTTTGATCTAGGGTCCGATGTTAGACATTATCATGATTATAAAGAAATGCTTGATGTTGAAAGCATCGATATTTTAGAAATTTTATTACCTCATCATTTACACTGTGAAGTAACTCTTTATGCAACTCAAAAAGATATTTTAGGAATAAGTGTACAGAAACCAATGGCAAACTCTATCAAAGACTGTGATAAAATGATTAATGCTTGCAATAATAATAATATAAAGCTAAAAATCTTTGAAAATTTCACTTTTTATCCTCCAATTATGAGAGCGAAGCAATTATTAGAAGAGGGAATTATAGGTGAAGTAAATTCAATTCATATTAAAACACTTGAAGCATCTAAAGGAGGCTGGGATATAACTTCTACCACATGGTTATGGAGATTAGATCCAAAATTGTGTGGTGGTGGATTGGAATGTGGATCACCTATTATATTCGATGACGGATTCCATAAATTTTGGTTAGCCTTACACTTAATTGGGGCAAAAATTGAAAAAGTTTATTCATGGATTGACAGATTTAATAATTTGGATGTTCCCGCTTATATAATGTGGAAGTACGCACCTCCAAAGAATTCGGGTTTTTTTGTGCCTACATATGGAAGTATGGAATATAATTATTCTCCCAACATGACTTTACCTAGTCCCTATTATTCTGAAGATGAATTTATATCTATTACAGGCTCAGAAGGAATTATGTGGATAAATCAAGCAACTGCTGGAGACAATATCATGTCCAAATCAGAGGTTTTTCCCGCAATCGTTATCTTTCGAGATGGAAAAATAGAAACTATATCTAATATGGAACGAGATTGGAAGTATGGATTTATAAATTCTACTCACCACTTTATTGAAGCAATAAAGAATGATGGAGACCCAATATTAACAGGTGAGGAAGGAAAATATACTACTCAATTTGCTTTAGCAGTTTTAAAGTCCTCTATGCTTGGCAAGGAGATTAATCCAAAAGATATAAAAGAATAAAAAAAA
>CAYNEU010000626.1:0-2525 GCA_964396275.1 uncultured archaeon
TTTTCTAATAAACAAATGTTTAAATCATATTTTGAAAGCGTGCGTGCTATACAACAGCCGGTAACACCGCCTCCAATAATTATAACATCATAAATCAATTAAATAATAACCTTTCAATTAATATTATTATTACAAATAATAGTAATGGTTATTAAAATCTAATCTTAAAAAATATAAATACCTTTTAAATTTATTAAAGGGAAAATAAGTTTAATTTGTAAGATTTAAATTTATTTAAATGTTTTTCTGGCTTCTTTATTATCTTCCTGCTTTAGTACTATAAAATGTAAACGAAAAAAAGCCAAGTAAGATTAAAAATGATTGCTAATAAAATCAAGATCTTTGTTACGGGGTTAAATAACGTACTTCTTAATGATTTATTCATCTTTAATTTCAGTTCATTTTCGAGCAGGTTTTCGACCAAGTTAGAATTAGGTTTAGCTTCATTTTTCATATGAATGGATCCCAAAAAATGTGGTTTTGACAGATTATTGATGATATTTTCCATATTATTCGCAGGAAGGAAGTGATTTTTAGTAGTAAGTGGTAGATCTTTAAATTCATCTTTAATTGCTGATTGTTTCTTATCTGTTGGGTTCATTCTTTTTTCCTTTTATAATTTACTTATTTTGCTAATCATAATTAAAAAATCAAATTAATCTTAAATTTTTTTCGATTATAGAAATAAATTGACAAGATTTGAAATGACATTTATTTCTAAAAGAATAAAATATATCTAAAGTCGTTTAACTAAATATTATAAAACCTTAACGTAAATAATTCTGATATGGACCATTATTATAATAAAATCTCTGAAGAACTATTAAATGAATTCAAGAATATTGTTGGAGAAAAATTTTTTTTTAATAGTTATGAAATTAGATATACCTATGCTTTCGGCTGTTCCATCTTTAATAAAAACTGGGTTCCTGACTTAATATTAATTCCTCAAAATACTAAACATATTTCTGAGATCTTAAAATTATCAAATAAGAATAATATCCCAATAACCCCTCGAGGTAGCGGCACAAGTTTATCTTCTGGTTCATTAAGTCCATATGGTGGTGTAATCTTGGATTTAAGTCAAATGAATGAGATTCTTACAATAAACATTGAAAATAATTTTGTAGAAGTTGAGCCAGGAGTAATTTGTGATGAGTTAAATGAGACTTTGAAACCGTATGGATATTTTTTTCCTCCAGATCCAGGTTCAAGTTCTGTTGCTACTATAGGGGGAATGGTCGCAAGTAATGCTGGAGGGATTCAAGCATTCAAATATGGGGTTACTAAAAATTATGTTATGTATTTAGAAGTAGTATTGCCAGATGGACAGATTTTAAATTTAGGGTCAAAGGTCTTAAAATCAGTTTCTTCGTATAATATAAAAGATTTATTTATCGGTTCTGAAGGTACATTAGGAGTTATTACAAAAATTGGCTTACGGATCAGACCATTACCTAAAGCTAGGAAATTGGGTTTGTTCATATTTGAAAATGTTGATGATTTGAAAAATGCAGTTCTAGAACTTAGACGAAGTGGAATCGTACCCAATTTACTTGAGTTCATGGGGAGACTTGTTTTAAAAGCTGTTACCGAATATTTAGGTGGCGAATTCTTTGATTTTCCTCCTGGATATGTATTATTAGCTGAAGTAGATGGAAATTCTAAACTAGATGTTAATGAGGCATTTTCTATTATGTTTGATATTATTATTCAAAAAAATCCGATATTCCATAAAATTGCTATGAATGAAGAGGAAAGAGAAAGACTAATCTTAGCTAGAAAGGCTAATCTTCCAGCTCTTTCAAGAATTAGACCAAACACATGTGTGGAAGATTGTACAATTCAAATTTCTGAATTTTCTGATGTAATTAAGAAAATTGAAGCAATCCCTAAAAATATTAATGCTAAAAATTTATTAGTGGCAATTATCTGCCATATGGAGGGAAATCTGCATCCCACATTTTTATTTAATGAAAATGATGAACAAGACGTAAAAGATTTTGAAAAAGCAATAGATTATTTATATAGAGACATAATAATTCCCGCAGGTGGAACTTTGACCGGTGAACACGGAATCGGAAAAATCAAAACACCATATCTAGAATTAGAACATGGATCTGAAGTAATTGACTTGATGGTACAAATTAAAAGACTCTTTGATCCTAATATGATCTTAAATCCTGGAATTGGGAAAGGGGATACGCGGATGTTAAATATTAAAAATCAAAAACGTACCCTTGAAAATCAAAGTGAAAGTATTTTAGAATTAAAATGTATGAGATGTGGCTTTTGTATTTCATGTCCATCAAGAATGGATTATCATTTAGAAACATATAGTCCAAGAGGCCGTCTAAACCTATTAAATGGTCTAGTCCACGGTGATTTAGAGTTAAATGATTTAATATTAGATGTTTTACATGCTTGTACTTTATGTGGACTCTGTCAAATTAAATGTCCCGCTGGAGTTAATACAATTGAAATTTTTGAAAAAGCCAGAGAAATTGTTCATAAAAAAAGTGATG
>CAYNEU010000627.1:0-2577 GCA_964396275.1 uncultured archaeon
TTAATATATAAATTTTAAAAAAAAAGGGAATCTAATTTCCTTAAAGTTTATTTTAAGTACTTTAAAGGTTTAAAAGAATTATGAAAAAGTATCTTCACTTTTTTAAGGGAATAGTTTTTTTTTGTTTAATCATCTCATGTATGATAATCCTTTATTATTTCTATTATTATAATCAACGATATGAATGGTACTCTCTCGAATTACAGATGAGTTGGATGTTCACTATAAGTTATTTTATCTTATTTTTTTATTTATTATTATTTTTAATTAATTTTCAAAATTACAATAAAATTTTTCTCATAATAATATTAATTGGAGCACCGTTATGGATCATACTTTACTTTTTAGAACTGTTTAAAATCGAATTTGGTTTTTTGGATTGGAATATTATTAGAGAAGCTATTCCTATTATATGTTTTTCTATAATGTCCCCTGGATTAACCATAAATTTTATTAAATATATTAGACATAATTCGAATCAGGATAATAAAGGGAAGATTTTTCGACATTACCATATTCATGAAGGTTTTGTGGGTATTTTGTTTGCCTTTTTTGCTTTTTTTTTATGGATAATTCGAAATGTAATGGTTCAATATGAAATATTGAGGACCGAATTAAGAATATATCTAGCTATTGAGATGATTTTATTATTTTTATTCTTATTTAGTGGAAGTTTTTTAATTTTTAGGGATTGGAGAGATGTAATTAAGTTTAAATTTATTGAGAAGCGAAAAAAAAATTATAATAGCAATGTATCATTCATATTCCATCTAAATTCTCCAGAATCGTCACAGTTTTTTAAGTCACCAAGAGCATTATTGTATCCTTTTGGTATATTTCTTAATAGCGTTTCAGTTAGCTTGTTTATACATGGAACAGATTTCTTTCCGGTAATGATTTTTCACCTCAATCATGAAACTCTTGTTTTAATAGGGATTATTCTTAGTTTTATTGCAGGAGGACTGCTTGGAATAGATTGGTATCGTGTATTCGCTAAATTTTACCCAGACTTATACCAAGAATTTGAGCAAATTTTAAATGATTTAAGAAAAAATTATAATTTAAATGGAAGTTCGGATAAATGAGCTTTTAAATAGTTATTTTTATATATTTAGTAAATATTTAGAAATAATGTAGGTTTGAAATCATTCCTAAGTGAATAAATTGAAGAAAAAAGTTGAGTTTCATTTAATCGTAGGCACTTTTTTGTTCTTATTTGGATTAATTTCCATCGTTTATAGTATTTCTGCATTAATTATTAATGTAATTTTCATCAACTTAAGAGCTTTCATTCTCGTTAAAGATGTATTTTTCGAGATCGTGTTTGTACTTCTTGGTTTTCTCCTAATTAAAAAGAAGAAGATCATGGTTTTTCTTCATCATTAAATTAAAAAGAAACATCACGAGTCAAAATATCTTCAATAAAGCATCCAAAATTTTAATAAATCATTGAATTTTTAATTTCAATAAGAATTTGGGTTAAATTCAAACAATTTATCTTGAATTTTATTTTTAATTTCTTTTGATATATTATCAACAATGTCATTTTGAATATTCTCTAAATAATCATTAAGGGTTTTTTCAATGATTGGCTCGATTTGGCTTGAAAGTACATTCAATATTTCATGTTTCTTTAGATATGAATCACTATACGTTTGTAAATAGTTTTTGTTTAATTTTTTTAACCATGCTTTTCCCTTGTTTTCTAACATACTGAGAATTTTCCTAGATCTTGCGGCATTAAAATGGGTAAACTCAAATTCAAATTTTGTGATTTTATCTTCAAAGTATTCTATAATTTGTTTTTTTTCTTTTAAACTTAAGTCTGTTTTAGAATTGAGAAAAAAAATAATCATATATTTATTAAATAAAAAGAAAATTTGAACCTTAATATTAGAACCATGTATTTCTAAATTCGATAGATTTTGGATGTTTGTTTGACCTGCAAAAGCACTAAATGAACTGAAATACATTGATATTAAGTCAATTTCTAAAAGGCTTTTCTGATGTTCAGATAAATATGATTTTATAGGCTCATAATTATCCTGATTTTTAGAATCATATTCAAATACCATTAGAGTATTTCCATGTTGATCTGCTATTAAACATCCGAATATTGGGGGAATTTTGTTAAAATTGCAAGAAATATATGCACTTTCAATTAAAATATTTTCTGAGATACTATTAGAATTCTCATTATTGTCATCTTCTCTCAAGTAAAAATTATTTTGACTAGATACCATTAATTTGTCCTCAATTATTAATATGAATAAAAAACAAGCATAAACAATTAAAAATACAAATCTCTTTAAAAATGTAAAAGAGATTACATATTTTTGAAGAAAGTAAAAATTTATCATTCATTAGAAAATTAAAATATTCTATACATTGACACATTAGAGAGAGGAAACTAGGCATGTATGGAGAAATAATGGCGATTCTTACGGGAATCTCATTTGCGCTTTCATTTGTATTAGCTAGAAAGATAGAAAACGAAGCAACACCGATTTTTCAAAATGCGATACGATCAATAGTAGGATTTATGACATTTATAGTAATATGTTTATCTTTTGGTGT
>CAYNEU010000628.1:0-10388 GCA_964396275.1 uncultured archaeon
AATTCAAAATTCTTTAATTTCAAGCATAGAAAGAAATTTTTGGGAGGCTAAACCAAAAATGAAACAGCTTACTTCAAAATTAAATATTCCTGAATATATACACGAAACAGCGTGGAAAATTTACACTCTCACAGCAAAAAAGAAATTGACAATGGGACGTTCAATTGAGGGATTTATAGCTGCTTCTTTATACGTTGCTATTAGAGTCCATGAATTTCCAAAAGTATTAGAAGAAATTTGTGATGCTGCTATGATTCCCCGAAAATCTATAATACATTCATTAGGTTTACTTCTTAAAGAGATTTTACCTGAATTAAACCTTAGTTATAAGCCGATTAGTGTTAAACAGTTGATATTTAAATTTGGAAATGAATTAGGGCTTCCGATAGAAATCCAAAAGAACGCTTTATATTTAGTTTCTATCACATCTAAGATGGGACTTTCTTTAATTGGTAAAGATCCAAAAGGACTTGCCGCTTCAGCTATTTATTTAGCCGTAAAATCAACAAATAAAAGGATGACTCAAACTGAAATTGCTAAAGCTGCTAAAATAACAGAAGTAACATTAAGATCACGAATAAAAGATTTTAAAAACAAACTTGCTTTAGTTGAATGATTCCATAACACTAAATTTAATAACTTTGATGGCCTTAATTTTCTAAAAATGAGATAACTGGTTTATTTTTTAAAAATTAAAATAAAAGAGAGAAATAGGTTAAATAGATGACTCTTTTTATTGCATTAATTGAAAATCCAATTTTTTCCCTTATTATTTTGCCTTTATTGATACTTACGGCTCGCGTTTTTGATGTAACACTTGGAACTTTAAGAATTGTTTTCATATCTCAAGGGAGACGCAAATTAGCCCCAATTGTTGGCTTTTTTGAAATATTCATTTGGCTATTAGCAATGGGTCAAATTTTCAATAATTTAACGAATTTTATTTATTACTTTGCATACGCCGGAGGTTTTGCAATAGGCAACTATGTTGGATTATTAGTTGAAGATAAAATATCTCTAGGTTTATTAAGTTTACAATTAATCATTAGAGAAAATCCGGAAAATTTAATTGGGCTATTAAAAGAAAATGGTTATAGTATAACCACAATGTCTGCTGAAGGGGCAAGAGGTATAGTAAAATTAGTATTATTAATTATTAAACGTAAAAATCTACCAAAAATCCTAGAACTTATACGGCAGAATAACCCAAAAGCATTTATATCAATTGAACAAGTAAAATCTGTGAGAGGGGGTAACTTTCCTTCACATGTAAAAACTAGATGGGAACTTTTTAATAGAAAAAAGAGATAATGAATCAAATTTAAAATAGGGAGGAATATTTTCTTTTAAAATTAAAATTAAATTAGTATTTGCTATTAAGAATTATTTACTATCTAATAATGAAAAGATATATTTATTGATATTAATAAACTTAATTTATTATCATCTTTACCTTATAAATAAGAAGGATGAGATAGTTTTAATGTTTTTAGTGTTAATAAATTAATTCCGGAATCGATAAAAAAAATAGTAATTGTTAATTTACTTGACAAATATCATTAAATAAATGATTGTTGAGGAATTTAAATTTTTAGAAAAAAAAATTCCAATTGAACGAAGAGATGAATTTAGTTCTTCTTATAAAATCAAATCTTATGAAATAAAAGTAAGATTCATGGAAGAAAGAAAAATTCCTCAGAAAAATATTGAAGATGTTCTTGCTCATTTTTTCAATAATAATTTAAACATCTCGAAAAAAACAAAAAACTCAATATCTAAAATAATATTTTCCCAAAAAGATAGAATTTTAATATTAATTACCCCTTCTGGGAAAGATATTATTCTAAATCGAGATAGATTAATTAAAGATTATGGATGGTTCTTTTTCATAGAAAAGCCAGAAAAAAAAGAAAAAGATTTAAAAAAGAAAAAACCTAAAAAAAAAGAGGAAAGAAAGCAAGAAGCTACCAGAAGTACAGAAGAATTTCATTTTGAAGAGATAATTATTCTTTTAAAACAAAAGGAAAATATGAGAGCATTATATAGAACAAAAGAATATAATGAATACTTAAAAATAATTAAATCCGAAGAATTGCCTCAAATTCCTATAAAAGATGTTCTTGAAGATTTTTTTTTTAAAGATGAGCTCGTTCCCGCTGAAGAAAAAAAAGGCATTAGAAAGATTATCTATTATCATAAGGAAAAAGTCATAGTCATTAAATCTCTTGTAGGTGATGAAATGTATGAAAACCTGGAGAGTTTAGTTAAAAGATATGGTTGGTACTTTTACATAACTGGTGTTTCTGTAGGAAAATGTGAACTTTGCATCGCAATTGATAAAATAGAAAAAATATTTGATGCAGATTATTTTTCTAATATCTCTCTTAAAAATAATAATGAAAAAAATATTAGAGTAAGTATCTACCCCATTGTTCTTAAACCGAATCATAATTGCCATATTTTAGGATTAGGCAATCTGAATATCTTATTGGATTGTGGGCTTTCAGAGAAAGATGAAGAAAATGAAATTGAAGGGGATATTCGGCATATAGAATATTATCTTCAGAATCTACCACGGTATCTTTTAGAAGAAGAAAAAATTAGAAAAAAAATTACCAATGATGATCAAGATGAGATAATTCTAGAAAATTTTCCAAAAAATCCTAAAATTGATGCCATATTTATATCACATAGTCATTATGATCATGTTTCTGGGCTAAAGGAATTAATTAAATTATATCCAGATGTACCTATTTTTAGTTCTAGAATAAGTCTTGATTTATATCTCCTTAGGGATTCAAACTTCTTAAAACAAGAAAATCATAAGGAAATTGAAGAAGATGAATACCGAAACATCATTAGAAATATAATTTATGTTGAAAACGGTACTAAAATCGACTTTAAAGAAAAAGATTGTTACCTTTCATTTTTCCATGCTGGCCATATGCCCGGTGCTTTGATGATGTTAGCAAAAACAGACGATTATAGATTCTTATATACTGGAGATTATACTTACATAGATATTACACCATTTGCAGGCACTAGACGATTCTTAGAACAAATATCTCGACCCATAGACTATTTACTTATTGATGGTACTGCCGCTCAAGAAGATTTTGGAAATATTTCTGATCAATTTCATAGTTTAATCTTGTTTTTAGAGCAAAAGGCAGAATATGGAGATAACTCTCTTATTGGGGCAGATCCATCAAGTTTGGCTATAAGTTTTATGTTAACCTTCTGGAGATATTTTAGAAAACTTCAATTACGACGTGGTTTCAAGAAACGCCCTAACATTTATGTAGACATGATGGTGAGGAAAAATATCCAAGTTATCAACCATCGTTATGAATACATTTATGGGCCAATTTCAAGATTAATTAGAGATAAGGCAAATCCCTTTAATAGCATAAAGTTTAGATGGTTTGATCACTCTAATTTAGACTTTTTACGTAGAAAAAACAATATTATTATTTCTCATCCACCAGATCTTTCTTATGGATTAATTAGAAATATTATTAATATTATAGGGCGTAATCCTCATAATTTTGTTTTTCTCGCAGGCTCTATTCATGAATCTCCTGGTGCAGAATTGGTTGAAGGTGCTGATGAAATTCAGTTCTCTGAGACATGGAAAATGCCATTTCGAGCATTCTTACTTAATACGTTTGCACCTCATATTAAAATAAAACTACATGCCGATAAAAATCAATTAAAAGAAATGTTAAAAAGTCTAGAACCAAAAGAAGTCTGTTTTTTCCACCAATCGGCTAAAAAATTAACAGAAGTAGTAGAATATGTGAAAGAATTAGGTGTTGAAAAAGTTTCATTGCCTATAAAGAGAAAACTTCAAATATTGAATTAATGAGTATAATTTATAAGAAATAAACCAAAAATCTTTTAGATAATAATTCCTTATTTTTCATAGAATTACACATATAATAAGGTGATTACGCATATATTCTGACAAAGTAATGGAGCACTTCAGAAATCCGCGAAATATGGGTGAAATGAAAGATGCTGATGCAATCGGGGAATTTGGAAACCCTGTATGCGGAGATATCATGGAAATTTATATTAAAGTAAGAGAAGAGAATGGAAAAGAATACATTAATGATATTTCTTTTCAAACCTTTGGTTGTGTGGCCGCTATAGCTTCGTCATCAATGTTAACAGAACTAGCTAAGGGGAAAAGCTTAGATGAGGCAATGAATATTTCTAGAGACGATGTTGCTAGTTCCTTAGATGGATTACCTCCCATTAAATTACATTGCTCAAATCTAGCAGCAGATGCATTAAAAGATGCGATAAAAAAATATCAAGAAAAAAAAAAATAGCATTTATATCTTTTAAATGTGTTTAAATGTCTTTTATAATAAAATTGTAAGAGATTTTTTGCCTTTGAGAGTATTATGGACTTTTCGAACCGTATAACTGATATAATTCCAGAAAGAACATCTCGTCGGAATTATTCAGGTCAACCTCTCGATAAAGTTATGAGAGAAAAGATAAATAAATTATTAGAAAATCATGATTTAAAAAGTCCATTCAGTGAATATTCTAGAAAAGCGAGATTCGAACTTATTAGTGTGCCAGAATTTGATCCTAATTAAAGAAAGAAAATAGGGATTTAAGGTTTAATTAAAGGAGCTCAAGATTTTATTGTGGGTGCTGTTGAAGAGTCTAAATGTGATCGTGAACATTTTGGATATCTTATGGAAACGATTAGATTAGCTGCCACAGATATGGGCTTATGAACTTGTTGGTTAGGAGGTTTCTTTAATAAAAGTCTTTTTTCTGCAAAAATTAAAAGCAGTTCGAATGAAATTGTCCCTGCCATTACTCCTATTGGCTATTATATTCAAAGAATAATAAAGTCATATTGTTAAATTAATTATAAATCTATATGTAAATCTAAATTAGTTCAAGAATCAAAATCAGGAAAAACTTTTCAAATTATAATCAAAAGTTATAATAACTGAACTTTGTAATTAATCAGTAGATATTGAGGTGAATTTTAAATAAAATGGCATCTACTGAAAAAGTTAAAATCAAGCTTGGTGGAATGACATGTGCAAATTGTGCTTATAAAATTGAAACAAAATTAAAGGATTTGGAAGGTGTAAATAGTTCAGTTGTCAATTTTGCAAATGAGGAAGCAACTGTTGAATACAATCCAAAAATAACGAATTATGATAAATTTAACAAGGCTATTCAGGATTTAGGATATAAATCATCTTTGGCTAAGATTGATCTTAGAATTCTTGATATATTAAAAGAAGAGCAATTTAATGAATTAATAAGAAAAGTTAAAACTATTTATGGTATTTATGATGTCAGACCAAATTTTAATGCTTCTAAGCTATTTATTGAATTTAATGAATTAGAAATTGATGAAAGTAATGTTTATTCAAGTATCAAACAATTAGGAATTAACATCGAAAAAGCTGCAGGTGCAATAGATAAAGAAATTGAAGAAAGTAAGAGAGAATTAAGATACAGATTTAGAATTTTCGTAATTTCATTAGCCTTCACATTAGTTATTGTTCCTATCAGTGTGATTTTTATGGAGCAGCCCTTTGAAATTAAGTTATTATTATTTTTCTTAGCAATAGCCAATTATTCTATAGCTGGGTCCTTTTTCTTAAAAGGAGCCTATAAATCACTAAAAAATAAATCTGCGAATATGGATGTGTTAGTAGCATTAGGTACAACAACTGCTTTAATATATTCTATACTAACTACGTTTGTAATGGAAGGTCACACGTTTTATGAGGCAATGAGTATGATCCTAACATTCCTATTAATTGGTAAATACTTCGAACATAAAACAAAAGGACAAGCATCAGAAGCGATAAAAAAGTTAATAGGTTTGCAGGCAAAAACAGCTACTTTATTAAAAGAAAATAAGGAAATCGAAATACCCATAGAAGAAATAGAGGCTGGCGATATTCTAATAGTGAGACCTGGTGAAAAAATCCCAGTTGATGGAAAGGTAATTAAAGGAAGTACTAAGATAGATGAATCCATGATTACAGGCGAAAGCAGGTATATAAAGAAAGAAATTGATAGTGAAGTTATAGGTGCGACCATTAATCAAACTGGATTGATTAATATCGTTGCTGAAAAAGTTGGTAAAGATACTTTATTATTTCAGATAATAGATTTTGTTAAAGAAGCACAAAGTAAAAAACCCGCTAAACAAAGGTTAGCTGATAAAGTTAGTAATTATTTTGTTCCAGTTGTAGTTTTAATAGCAGTAGGTGCTTTCTTATATTGGTTTTTAATAGCTCAAATCGGATTAGAATTATCTTTATTAGTTTTTACATCTGTTGTAGTGATATCATGCCCATGTGCTCTCGGACTAGCCATTCCAACAGCAGTTATGGTTGGTACCGGTAAGGGAGCAGAAAATGGAATTCTTTTAAAGGGAGGGGATTCTTTAGAAGCGATAAATACAATAAATACTATTGTATTCGACAAAACAGGAACTTTAACCGTTGGAAAGCCAAAAGTTTCAGTAATTTTTACGGAAAAAGATTTAGAAGGTAAAGGATATGATGATAATGAACTTTTATTTTATGCAGGAAGCGCTGAAATGGGATCTGAACATCCTCTAGGAAAATCAATAATAGAAGAAGCAAATCAAAGAAATTTAAACCTCGAATCTCCAACAGAATTTAATGCGATACCTGGAAAAGGAATAAGAACCGTTTTAAAAGATAAACAAATCCTTATCGGTAATGAAAAACTTATGATTGATAATAACATTTCCCTTAAGGATTTCAAGGACAAATTTCATGAATTTCAACAAAAAGGAATAACAACTATAATTATAAGTATTGATAATGAAGTGAGGGGAATTATTGGTATTTCAGATAAAATTAAAGATCAAACACCTTATGCTTTAGATAAATTAAGAGAAAAAGGTTTAGAGATCTATATGATAACTGGAGACAACAAACAGACAGCCTTGAGTATAGGAAAACAATTAAAATTTGATGAGGACCATATTTTAGCCGAAGTGTTACCAACTGAAAAAGCAATTAGTATCCAAAAACTTCAGAAATCAGATGAACATAAAATTGTTGGTATGGTTGGAGATGGAATTAATGATGCTCCTGCTTTAGCACAAGCAGATGTTGGAATCGCTATTGGATCCGGAACAGATGTTGCAATTGAAACTGCTGATATTGTATTAATGAGAGGAGATCTTCGAAATGTTGTTGCAGCTATTAATTTATCAAAAAAAACCTATAAGAAAATGATTACAAATCTATTTTGGGCTTTCATTTACAATCTTATAGGTATTCCTATTGCTGCAGGAATTCTCTATTATGCTACAGGCTTCTTTCTCCCTCCTTATTTAGCAGCAGTATTTATGGCTTCAAGCTCAGTTTCAGTTGTAATTAATGCATTGTTTTTAAAGAGATATGAACCTAAGACACCTCAACAAATTGAAGAAGAAAGACTTTTACGCTCTCAAGAAAAAGTGGTAGATCCGGTATGTGGGATGAAAATTGATCCAAGGCGTGCAATTGAGCGTGAGTATAAGGATAAAATTTATCACTTCTGTAATCCTAATTGTGAAGCTCACTTCAAACGAGATCCTGAAAGATTTAAAAATTACGATGCAATGGATCCAAAATTAATGCAAATGAAAAGTCTTGATATAATTAACAATAAAGAAGAATTAAATGAAAATATTAAACAAAAAGAGGATGACAAAAAAATGGGTAAATTAAAATGTGTAGAATGTGGATTAGAAAAAGAACTTCCAATGCATTGTGGGCAACCAATGCATAAAGAAGGTAACCAATTAGTGTGTTGGATGGGTGCATCGTGTGGTGCACAATCAATCCCAGAACATCATGGTAAACCGATGAAAATAATTGAATAAAAATTATTAAAAAAGGTGATTAAATAAATGAAATTATACAGATGCAATCACTGTGGTAAAATTATAGAAACATTACCTAAATGCTGCGCAGAAGACATGGTTTATAATGAAGAAGAGAATCAATTCGAATGTTACATGGGGCCCAACTGTGGATATATTCCGTTGAATGATTTAAAATGTGAAGAATGTTGCAATTCACAATCTAATTAAATTATTTTTTTTTCAATTTATAATATAAAAATTCAAATCTTCAAAAATCAATTAAGTCTGCTTATCTTTAAAAAAATTAAAGATAAAATTGAAAAATTTGTAAATAATAGTACAATTTATACATCTAAATCTTTTCGTTTTTGAACTATTAACCATACTTCTAAAAGAATAAATATAAAGAGACCAATAAGACAAATTAGTGCTCCTAAAAGAAAAGCCATTTGATATGCAAATACTTCACTTATTCCTTTATATATTAAAAAATCAATGAGAGGACCACCGATCAATGTGCTAGCAGAACCCCAAGATAGAAAAAAAGTAGTATTATATACCGCAAATAATTTTGCACGCATTTTTGCTGGTATCAAAACAGACGCAATAGCATATGAGGACGCGGAAATTATAACTTCTGCTGCGCCAATTAAAAAACTTCCTATAAAAATAATTTCCAAAGATATTGTGGTTGCTGTAATAAATAGTGCCACAATTCCAATGGTAGTTCCAACAATTAAGGCTTTCGAATTACCCAATTTTTTACTTAAAGATCCTGCTGTAAATCCAATCATCATAACTGCTATTGAACGGGAATTTGCTACAAAGCTTAACATTATACTATTCAAGTTAAATCCCGATTCTAAAGTAAGGTACTGAGAGTAGGGCACTGCAATAGAATTTCTGCCAAAATTAATAAAAACTAAAGCAATTATAAACACAATAAAAATTAGAATACTCTTTTGTTGTTTGTTGTTGATATCATTTTTTTCAACCAAAATCGCATCCTCTTGCTTTTTCAATTCAATTCCTCCTTCTGGGGTCATTAGCATTGGAATTGTTGAAATTATCATTACAAATGAGGCTACAAAAAACAATGGTCCATTTCTAAATCCAAAACCATAATCATATAAAAATCCACCAATAGATATTCCAATAATACGCCCCAAGCCTCCCAAGCTTGTTAACTGGCCCATAATCTTACTTCTTTTTTCAGATGGATATAAATCACTTATCAAAGCGCTCCAACCTATATTAGACATCGACCAAAACATTTCAATGAGACTAAGTCCTATTATGATCACCCATCCAGCTATAATAAAATTGTTAAAAATAGAGTGAATACCCCACACAGTTATAGTACCTATTCCTGCTAAAATCTCACCACATATTATTAAAGTTCTTCGACGCTGGAACTTATCACTAATCGGACCCCACACAAAATTCTGAAATATAACACTCATCAACATGGGAATGCTTGCATAGAGTGTTGTCATTGTAACGGATAAATTTAAGAAATCTCTCATATAGATCGATAAGTACGTATAGAAAAGTCCTCTTCTAAACATAGCTAACATTTGAAAAGATGACAATCCAGAAAATATTTGTATAGACGATTTAGAATGTTCCTTTTTAAGTACTTTTCTCATAAAAGCAAAAATCGCGAATTTTAGATAACTAAAAGAAACGTTTTTTCTAAACTTTTCTAATCCATAAAACTTAAAAAAGACTGGTTTGGCAATTTAGATAATAGTAGTAAAATTTAATGGAATAAAACATAGAATTAATATGTTTTTGCAGTATTTGAAGAATGCAAGTTTTCAATTGCCTTAATCCATCTATCTAACTGTTTTAATAATTTCTGAGTATTTGGAACCTGACTTATTTGCTCTGAATATAGAGGATAATATTTGTATAGATTATTTAGTAATTCAAGTAGAGATATTTGGCTTTCTGTTTGATCTGGTATGTCTTTTTTTAACTGAAAAAGAGATCTTTTTTCCTTTTTAGATTTTAGAGCTTTTAAAAAGTTTTTAGTAACAGCTATTCTGAAAGTAGAATACTCCTCAGGCCTAAAGCTAAATAGAGAAAGATTCATGCTATCATCCGCAAATGGTAAAAAGAGTATTTTTTTATCCTCTGGTTCATCTGGGTTATCAATTAAAGTAAATTCAATATCTCTATTATCAAGCTCTTCTAAAATTGGATATAATTCTCCTGGGTTGATTTTTGTAGCTTGCTCAATTTGATTTGAAATTTCAGAAATTGGAAAATTAAATTCGGGAGTTTTTTCAGGATTTTCAATTCGATAAATATATTCTTTTCTTATTATTTGCATAATTTGGCTTTCTAAATCTTCAGCAAGATCCTCTGCTGTAAAAGAAAATTGAGTTTCCTTTCTTTTTTGTTTGAATAATTCACTATCTCTTTGTTTCTTGCTATAATCAGCTGAAAGTGATGAGATAAAACTATCTGTTGGCTGATCACCTTCTACTGTACCTAATCT
>CAYNEU010000629.1:0-5449 GCA_964396275.1 uncultured archaeon
TTGTTCTGGATATTGCCAAAATTCTCTAACATTTTTACCTCTCAAATCTTCTGATGGATCATATCCCATAATTATATTATGTGCTTGATTATGATTGAGCATTTGACCATCTATAGTAACTTGATAAAATCCTACATCCAAATTATCAATTAGATTACGATATTTTAACTCAGATTCTCTTAATTTTTCTTCAAATACTTTTCCTTCAGTAACATCTTCGGTTTGAACTAAAACTAAGTCTGGTCCAACATAACCATAGTTTACTAAAAGATATTTTTCCTCATTAGCAAATTCAAATCGATATGTCATCTCTCTCAAGATGTTGGTTTTTTCATTAAAACATTTATGTAAGTCATTTAGAATATCTAGTCTGTCTTTATATTGCTCAGAAGCCTTATGACCTAGTATACTCTCAACATTACCATAAGTAAATTTTTCAGCAGCTTTATTATAATCAATGAACACAAAATCATTATTTATTTTTTTCCATGTATAAGTAGCAATTGGGCCTTCTTTATAGAGCGCTCTAAAAAATTCTTCTGAATCTCTTAATCTTAATTCTGCTTTCTTGCGCTCAGTAATATTTTTGCCAATTCCTAATATTGCATAAATTTTACCATTTTTTTTTAATGGAATGCCATAAGTCTCAATATATATAAAATTGCCATTTTTTGCTTTTACTTTATATTCTTCGCGTTTTGATTGTTTTCCCGTTTTTATTAATTCTTTCAAGACTCTATATGCTTTTTTTATATCATATTCTTCAAGAATATCTAAAAATTTAATATTTGGTATTTCTTCTCTTTCATAACCTAAGGTTAGTAATGTAAGATCATTAGCATCCAGAAAATTTCCAGTTAAATCATTTACATAAATTAGATCTAAAGAACGATCAAACAAATCCTTATAGGTTCCTCGTATTTCATCCCTATTATACGTCATTCAATAATCTCTTTTTAATTCTATTAATTTTCAGATTTTTATTGGTAATTTTATTGCAAATGTACTACCTTTATCCCTCCCAGCAGATTTTGCCCAAATCTGGCCTTCGTGAAGATCTATTATTTCTTTTGAAATATATAATCCAAGTCCAGTTCCTTGAATATCGATATGTTCTAAACCATTTCCGTATCTTTCTATCTTACCAAATCTAGTAAATAATTTATTTTTCTCTTCTTTAGTCAGCCCAATTCCATTATCACTTATTAATAATTCTGCACAATCATCTTTTTTTAGAGATTTTACAATAATTTTTCCGTTAGGAGGCGTATTTTTTATTGCATTTGACAAAAGATTTAATATTACTTGTTCAATTCTTACTCTATCAAATTCTAAAAATAAATCATCCATAAGGTCAAGTTCTAAATTTAATTCTCGTTTTTTTATAAGATACTTCAACTCTTTCATACAATCTCTAATCACTTGACTAAAGTCATTTGTATCCTTCTTTAATTCTAACTTTTTGTATTCTATTCTTGTAATATCAACCAAATTATCAACTAGGTATTTTAATCTTTTACCTCCTTTTTCGATCATTTCAAGAAGTTCTTTTGTATCACCTTTAAATTCCTCTATATATGAATCTAAAAGAAGTTCAGAGGCACCACAAACAGATACGAGAGGAGTTTTCAGTTCATGTGAAACTCTAGATATTAAATCCGTCCTAATCTGATCTAACTCTTTTAATTTTATAATTTCTTCTTCGATAAGAAGATCTGCATTTTTTTGTTCAGTAATATCATTTATAATTGTTTGCAGTAAGACATTATCGCCTAATTTGACTAAAGTAGATTGATATCTAATCCAAATCGATTGTTCATCTTTTTTATATAATTCCATCTCCAATGGTGCTAGAATCTCACCTTTCAAAACTTTTTGGAATCGATTAAGCAATATGGGTACATATTTCGGATTAATTGCTGGAAGATTTTTGAATTCAATACCAATTAATTCGTCTCTACGATAACCAAGTAACTTTTCAATTGCGGGATTACAATAAATAAGTGTTCCTTGCTGGTCAATTAGAACAATCGAAAATGGTACAGATTCAATTAAATTCCGATATCTTTCTTCAGATTCTTTTAATTTTTGCTCTGCTATTTTTCTATTTGTAATATCATTAATGAATGCAAATGAACCCTTAAATTCTCCAATCTCATTTAATATTGGAGAAGCATTTAAACTTGTGCTTACCAAAGTACCATCTTTTTTTACAAAGTCAAGTTCATAAGTATCTGTAAGACCCTTCTCCCTACGTTCTCGATAACTTTTAATCAATTCGCTCCCTGAATCTTCTAAAAAAATATGTAAACTCTTTCCCATTATCTCATCTCGAGTATATCCAAGCATTTCACACAATTTTGGATTGATGAAGATAGTAATGTCATTTTCATCCACTGCCCACACTCCTTCTTGAGCATTCTCTACTAAATTCCTGTATTTTTCTTCAGATTCAGTTAGTTTCTGCTGCGTTTCTTTTTGTGCTGATATATCCATTAATATAATTTGTATGAATTCTTTTATCCCAATTTTTATCTTTGAAGCTGTAGCATGACACCATATTATCCTATCTATAGTTTGATGAATTGGAAATTCGAAATTTATTGTTTTTCCATTCTTAATAATTTCAGTAAATATATTGTTAAATAAGGCAATTAGAGGTTTATCTTTCTCATGATAAGACCAAAATTCTCTATAATTTTTTCTAATATAATCTTCCAATGTGTGGGTTGAAAGTAAATTACCTGTAGCACTATTGCAATCAATTAAATTACCATCTAAATCAAATAGTCCAATGGGGTAAGGAGCTTTATTAAATAATTGATGATATTTTTGTTCTGATTCTTTTAACATTTTTTCTGTCAAAATCCGAATTGTAATATCACGAATAATACCTTGTATTAATTGTTTCCCGCCCACATCGATTAAACTTGATGATACTTCAGCTAGGAATATTTTCCCATTTTTCTTTTTAAAACTAATTTCAAATCTTATAATTCCTTTTTTTGAAATTTCTTTAAAAGCTCTTTTGGATTTTTCTAGTTCATCTATTGGATGAAGTTCGGAAATTTTTAATTTTAATATCTCTGATCTTGTATACCCAAATTGTTCTAAAGCTCTACGATTAACATCTATAATATTCCCCTCTAAATCATGAAGAAAAATTGCATCATTTGAATAATGGAAGAGGACACTATATTTTTCTTTGGATTCCATTAACTTGATTTCCGCTTTTTTACGTTTTGTTATATCTCTTGCTATAATTAGAAATTTTTGTTTTCCATTTTTATCTTTATAAATTGATCCATTATTTCCTGTCCAAATATAATACCCATCTTTATGTCTAATTCTCACCTCTGTAAAAGCTTCACCATTTTCTGTAGCCTCTTTAAATGTCTGAAGTACTTTTTCACGATCATCAGGATGAATAAAATTGACAGCATTTTTCCCTATAAGTTCTTCCTTTTTATATCCCATTATTTTATTATGCACTCTTTCGTTAACATATTCAAAATTCATATTCATATTAATGATCGAAATTAAATCCATAGCATTTTCAGATATGAAGCGATATTTTTCTTCAGATTCTCTTAATTCCTGAGTCCTTAGATTCACTAGTTTTCCTAATTCACGTCTAAATTTTTCTTCCTCTTCTTTTCTCTTAGTAACGTCTCGAAATATCCCATAAAATCCGATTTTATTCCCTTTCGAATCAAATTTTAAATATACAGAAGTTTCACCAATAATTTTTTCTCCAGTTTTATTCTTAAATTGATATTCAAAATCAATTAAAGGTTCACCCGTTTTGTAAACTGTATTAAAACCTTCAAACACTTTTTTTCTATTTGTTTCATCCGCAATAAATTTATAATTTAAACCAAATAATTCTTCTTTCGAATATCCAGTAATTTTGCATAATGATTCGTTAAAGTACGTAAAATTACCTCTCAAATCGACTTCAAAGTAGCATTCTTTAATGCTCTCAATTACTTGTACAAATTTATCTTTAGAAAACTCCACTTTTGGTTTAACCGGTTATTTTGTTATAATTCTTAAAAAACATTAATCTTCAGAAGATATGTTAAAACTCATAGAATGTATTTATTTTTTTTATAAGATTAATGAAATATTAAGTATTTATTTTTTATTTAAAAGTAAATGTTATCTTTTACATAAAATTCCTTACTTGTGTTAATATTTTTAGTGTCATCTTTGATGAACTAAGTGTTATTTGTTTTATAGTTTTATTTTTATAAATGATAAGAATTAAAAACTTATCTGCGTTTGATTTCATACAGAATCTGATTTATAACTGTTTTTGATGTATAAATGACAAATTCAAAAAAAGATTATCAAAAAATATTAGGCTCAGTTCAAAAACCAGTAATTGGGGAAGCTGGTGAAACTGGAACTTGGAGCCCAAAAAAACCTATAATCGATTTAAATAAATGCATTCCAGTTAAATCTGGAAAACCTAGCTGCTTTAATTGTTGGCTTTATTGCCCAGAGGCTGTTGTAACGAGAACAATTCCACCTCGAATTGATATGGTATATTGTAAGGGATGTGGAATTTGTATGGAAGAATGTCCAGTAAAGGCTATAACAATGGAGGAGGTGAAATCTGAATGACAGTGATTAACGAAAAAAAGAACTTTATTGATGAGAATATAATCATTTTAACTGGAAATCATGCAGCTGCCCATGCCTTTAGACAAGCTAAAGTTGGGGTTATTTCTGCTTATCCAATTACGCCTCAAAGCCCTGTGGTTGAAAAAATTGCTGAATTTATATATGAAGGAAAATTAAAAGCTAATTTTGTGAAAGTAGAATCTGAACATTCAGCGCTAGCAGTATGTTGTGCTGCTTCAGCTACAGGCTCGAGAGTTGGGACAGCAACATCTGCTCATGGTTTAGAATTAATGTATGAAATGTTACCTTGGGCAGCAGGAAATAGATTACCTATCATAATTAATCTCGCAACAAGATCGCTTGGAGCACCATGGTCAGTCTGGACCGATCATTCTGATTTTATAACAATTAGAGATGTTGGGTGGATTCAATTTATGTGTGAAAATAATCAAGAAATCTATGATACAAATCTTCAAGCATTTAAAATTGCTGAAGATCCTCGTGTATTTCTACCCGTAATAGTTGCTTATGATGGTTATATACTAAGCCATACAATGATGCCTGTTAAATTAGAAAATCAGGAGAAAATTGATGAATTTTTACCACCTCTTAAACACCATATTAATTTATCTGATATATCACAAGTAAAAGGAATTGATCCAGTAACCACACCTCACATTATTAAAAGAGCAGAAGGAATAGTTCCTGGTTATTATGAATATAGATATGCCCTTCAAAAATCATTAGAGAATTCAATTGATATCATTAAAGAGGTTCATGATGAATTTGCTAGAAAATTTGGGAGATCTTATGGAAATGG
>CAYNEU010000630.1:0-5600 GCA_964396275.1 uncultured archaeon
AGCACTATTTTGTTTTCTCACTTTATCTATTTTTATTAATATTTAAAAGGATTAAATACGAATAATAATAATATCTTTCAAAAAACATTAAAATTAAACTAAAATTGGAAATTGTTATGGAAATTCATGATGTAGAATTAAAGAGATCATATATAGGAATTTTTTCGCTTAATTACTTTGTACAAGGAATTAACCAATCGATGTTTACAACAATAATTCCTATATACCTGTTTTACTTATTGTCACCTGCTCCCGTAGATGCGGGACAAATTGCTTCAATGATGTCAATCATCCTTCTCCCCTTTGGGGTAAAATTTATTTATGGAATCTTATCAGATAAAATAGGATTCAAAAATTTGGGCAGGAGGAAACCATGGATAATTGGGGCATCATTTTTGTCAGGTTTAATTTGGATAATATTTCCATTTATATTAACACCTAGCAATGCTATGAGTTTAGTAACCATTTTAGGGATTGTTATTGTAATTGGAGTCGCGATGGCGGATACTGCCATTGATGGATTAATCTTAGATTTATATCCTAAAGAAAGACTTGGACGGGTACAAGGAATTTGTTGGGGATTTAGATCTGTAGGTATAATCGCTGGTGGACCTTTGTTAGTAGTATTGATATTACTGACAGGAGGAACCACAGAAATGATCTTCATAGGATTAGGGATTGCAATGATGGGTTTTTCATTTACAACCTTGATTGTTAAAGAAAGAATAAAAACTATCAAAGTAAATGCTTTAGAGAATCTTAAGATAATTTTTGGCAAACGGAAAAATTGGAAAGTGTATGCATTCTCTTTATTTAATGCTTTTTGTGATGGAGTAGTATTTGTACTCATCCCTCTTTTTATACTTATTCAATGGGGATTAGTTGGTGCTGCTGGTGCTTCAATGGATATTATTGGTGATCCTAATCAACAAGAGCTATATGCACCACAAGCTTTCGTTGCGTTCATTATTGGTTTAGGAGTTATTGCAGGGGCTATCTTTGGAGGAAGAATGGCAGATCTACAATCCAGAAAACGAAGTGTTTACATCTCATTGATTTTCACCTCAATTTCTTTCTTGTTATTTATGATACCCATTGTTTGGCCGGTATTAATAATATTTGCGTTTCTTCTAGGAGGTTCTGCGGGTTGGAGAAATTCTGCTTTTTCTGCTGTCATAGGTCAAGAATCACAGCTATATCCTGAAATGGACAGTACTTATTATGCGACATGCAATTCATTCGTTAATTTAGGGACAACAATAGGATTGGAACTAGCGAGTATATTAATTGGGGTGCTAGCAGGATTACAAGCATTTTGGATTTATGCAATCGTTTTCTTGTTTATGGCTATTATTATAAACATAGATTTAATTCCTTTCAAATCAATGGATCCTAATGAATATGAGATAAATACTGAAAGAAGTAAATAATAGACTCTTAATTTTTTCTTTTTTATATTCCTTTTACTTATTGAATTGTTTTAAACAGTTTTTTCGAAAAATTTTTAACATTTTATAATGATTTATTTCACATATTCTAAATCTATTTTTAAAAGTAGGGTGTTTTACATTAAATTAGAATTTTCTGAGAGGGTAAAAAGACTCCCAAAATATATTTTTGTAGAAATTGAACAATTATTATCAGAAAAAAGAAAGGAAGGCATTGACTTGATTCCTCTTGGTATTGGAGATCCTGATTTATCTACTCCTGAAATAATTATTAATGAATTAATAAAACAAGTGAAAATCCCTAAGAATCACAACTATCCCGCGAGTATGGGAGAAGAAGACTTTAGAGAAGCGGTAGCACGATGGTATAAGGTTAGATTTAATGTAGATTTGGATCCAAAGGAAGAGATTTCAAATGTGATTGGAGGAAAAGAAGGCGTTGCCAATATTGCTAGGGCATTTATAAACCCAGGAGATTTTGTTCTCTGTCCAAATCCGGGATATCCCGTTTACGAAAATGGTGCAACAAAATTGTGTGATGCAGAACCATTTTCAATGCCTTTATTAAAAGAGAATCATTTTTTACCTGATTTAGATGCAATTGATAAAAAAATTCTCAAAAAAGCTAAATTGATGTATTTGAATTATCCGAATAACCCTACTGGTGCAATTGCTCCAAAGGAATTTTTTAAAAAAGCAGTAGATTATGCTGAAGATTATAATTTTTTTATTGTTCATGATAATCCTTATTCAGAGTTTACTTTTGGGGATTACATCGCTCCATCGATATTACAAATTGATCAGAACCATGTTGAGATCAATAGTGCATCTAAAATGTTTAATATGACAGGATTTAGATGTGGTTGGATTGCTGGTAATAGAGATATTATTAAAGGATTAAGAAATATTAAATCTCAAATTGATTCTGGTTGCCCAAAATTTATACAGAGAGCGGTAAGTAAAGGATTAGATGAATATCTTTCAAATAAAAAACCAGATATTGTACAAAAAACAGTTGACATATATGAAAAACGCAGAAATATCCTTATTAAAGGGTTGAATGATATTGGCTGGAAAACAGACAAACCCCAGGCAACATTTTATGTCTGGACTCAAATTCCTGAAAAATATAGAGATATCGGATGTATGGAATTTGTAAAAAAATTAATTAATAATGGAGTAGTAATTACTCCAGGAATAGGTTTTGGTCAATATGGAGAAGGATTTGTTAGATTTGCTTTAACCCAACCAGAAGATCGAATATATGAAGCAATAGAAAGAATTACTAACATATTAAATTAAAAAAATTAAAAAAAAAGATTTATAAATATAGGAAAGATTGTTGTTTTTTTTACTCCAGTTTTTTTCTCATTTTTACCCTCAATATCTTCAATCTTTTCTCATCTTCAGCCTCAAGACTTTCTGAGAATTCATTTGGGACATCTAATGACATCATAACTGGAGCGGTATAAGAATCCCAATCTTTATAATAATCTAATATCAGATCCATTTTATCTGATTCTTCTTCCAGCTTTTTTCACCTCCTATTTTATTTGAATTCTTCACTGGGAGAATTAAATCTGATATTGACCTATTTCAAATAAGATTTAATGAGATGTAATTTTAAAAGAGAACAAATCAAAAAAAATTATAAGAAAAAGGTCAAGAGTTTTGATTTATTCTCTCTTAATACCACGGATTAAAGGGAATACTGTAGTATGTATCCTATACCAAAAATCCATAGTATATTTTGAAAAACTCATTATTTAAATTAAGTTAAGATCACCTTATAAATCTTCCCATTCTATTCCCATTTGTCAGATTATTAAGGTGAATGAATTGACAAGTAAGTATAATAAATATTTGAATGACATCAATAAAAACTTATTAAATCGATAATACGTTTACTAAAGATAATAAATCATCTACTAACAACGTGGATTTTGAGAGAGATGAATAAAAAGATTGTTTTAATTGGAGCGGGCTCAACATCATTTGGACCTCCTATGTTTAATGACATTTATTTAAGTGATGTTTTAGAAGGCTCCACAATTGTTCTACATGATATTAATAAAGAAAAGTTAGAAATAATTTATGACCTTTTAATGGCTGAAAATGAAAGACATCAAAATAAATTCAGTCTTGAATGGACAACTGATCGGTCTAAAGCTCTAAAGGGTGCTGATTTTATAATTAATTCAATAGAAGTTGGAGATCGAATGAAATTATGGCGCCAAGATTATGAGATACCAAGAAAACATGGTTCAACACAAATCTTAGGAGAGTGTGGTGGACCAGGTGGTACTTTTCATGCATGGAGAATAATTCCTCCAATTGTTGAGATAGTCAAGGATGCTGAAAAAATTTGCCCTAATGCGTTTTTTATTAATTTTTCAAATCCAATGTCTCGTGTTTGCTTGGCAATTAAAAGAAGTGTAAAAAAAATGAAATTTATTGGCTTATGCCATCAAATAGGATTTATGATAAGGCATTTACCTAAATTAATTAATAAGCCTATTAATGGGTTAAAAATGAAAGTTGCGGGGCTTAATCATTTTGCATTTTTATTAAGTTTAGAAGATCTATCTACAGGGAACGATTTAATCCCTTTTTTTAATAGTAGTGCCTTGAAGTATTTTAAAGATAATGAAGATAGATTCGAGTTCTCAACTCTCACATTTGAAGTTTTTAAGAAGTTTGGATATTTTCCTTATATAGGGGATAACCATTTAGGAGAATACCTACAATTTGGTGAGGAATTTACAAAAACACAGGATATGATTGATTGGATTGACTTTATTGACAAAGAAGGGCAATTTAAGTACAAAAGATTTCTCAAGTATCATAAAAGACTTAGGTTAGGTAAATATCCAAAAAAAGGTTTGTTGTTCAAGGTGCCTTCAGGGGAAAGAGCTGTACCAATAATTGAAGCAATAATTAATAATGAGAATTCATATGAAACCGCAGTGAATATTCCTAATGATAGTATAGTTGATAATTTACCACAAGATTTAATCTTAGAGTGCTCGGTAACTGTTAATAAAGAGGGGGTTCATGGTGTGAAAATAGGATCATTACCCAGAAATATTGCTGCAATACTTCGTATAGAAGCCACAATCCAAGATTTATGCGTTGAAGCCGTTCTAAAAAAGTCTAAAGATATTGCGATCGCATGTTTGGCTATCGATCCAAATGTTGGGAGTTTTAAAAAGGCAGAAAACATCTTTAATGAGATGATTGAAGTACAGAAAAGCTTTTTACCGAAGTTCAAATAATCTAATATAATTTTAACATTTTTCAAATTGTCAAAATAGTATAAAATTTTGCTAGTAATTAGTAAAATTTTACTACTAAAATTTTTAAACTATCTCTAACATTTTGATAAAACCTTATAAGTACGCCTTGCAAATTAGTTAATATATTCTTAATGTTTTTATAAATTAATATTTGCATTATTCTCACCATACAACTGTAATTATACTGGGCGATGACATTAGCAAATAGTGATAATTCACAAGAACGGATTAGGAAAGCTACAGAAGTATTACAGAAATTCTGGTGGTTTTCATTTTTCTTAATTATTGCTCCCTTAATAGTAGGCATTGTTTTTTTTGCTATTTTAAATTTTGCGGGAGTAGGGTTATTCATTGCTTTATCCTTATCAGTTGTAAGTTTTATGTTTGCTTTGCTTTTTTTTTATAAAGCTTTTGATAAGTATAGAGATAATCCCTTTTTTCGTAATAAAACGAATAATCTTACTGCAAGAATTCATGTTCTTTTTCTGATTTCAATCCTCTCCTTGGTTTCAACTCCTATTTTTATATTTATTTCACCATTTGATTCATTTTATCACCTCCCAGTTATAAGCTATGCAGCTCTTTATAATATTGTTTATTATTATTATTATTTCCAACCAATTGACTTTTTTAACTCATCTGAGGGAGAATTCAAACATGCAAGCAGTTTTAATTTAATAGCTAAGCAACCATACAATTTCTTTATTGTTATTAATCACATCGTCCAAATCATATTTTTACTTTTTACTGCTTATACTAACTTGTCTTGGCTTTTTGCTCTTACGACAAATTTAATCTTTTATTTCATCACTTTGACAAGGACTAAAAATCAAATTAAAGGAATCAATCAATTAAT